>DASTQK010000294.1:0-22610 GCA_035761765.1 Rubrobacteraceae bacterium | reverse complement strand
GCAGCAGGCTCGTCGGCGTTGCGAACGGGGTAACAACCAGTCGGCCGCCGCCCAGGCCCTCTACCGCCAGGGGGAGGTACATCGCCTGCGGGGAGAGTTCTACGCGGCCGAGGAGGCGTACCGGGACGCGAGCCGGTACGGGTGCGAGCCCCAGCCGGGTCTGGCTCTCTTGCGGCTGGCCCAGGGCAAAGACGACGCTGCGGCCGCCGCGATACGCCGGGTTGTGGACGAGACCACCGAGCCCCTCAAGCGAGCGAGGCTGCTGCCCGCTTACGTCGAGATCATGCTAGCCCGCGGCGATGCCGGGGCGGCGCGCAGCGCCTGCCGCGAGCTCGAGGAGATTTCGGCGCGTTACAAGAGCGGCATGCTGGGTGCGATGTCCGCTCACGCCGAGGGTGCGGTCGCTCTGGCCGAAGGCGACGCAAGGGCTGCTTTGCTCGCGCTGCGTCGCGCCTGGCAGATGTGGCAGGAACTCGAGGTGCCGTACGAGGTCGCACGCGTGCGCGTGCTCCTGGGGCTGGCCTGTGGCGCCCTCGGCGACGACGACACGGCCACGCTGGAGCTGGAAGCGGCCCGAGACCTCTTCGAGCAACTGGGAGCAGCGCCGGACCTCGGGCGCGTCGACTCGCTCGCCCGGCACGCTGCCTCCGGCGATGCTCTCGGGTTGACGCCGCGGGAGCTGCAGGTTCTGCGTCTGGTCGCCGCCGGGCGGACTAACAAGGCCATCGCCGCCGAGCTGGTCCTCAGCCAGAGGACTGTTGATCGGCACATGAGCAACATCTTTATCAAACTGGGCGTGTCCTCGCGCGCGGCGGCTACGGCCTACGCGTACGAGCACCAGCTTATCTGAACGCCAACTCACTCGAGCACTCTCATGGGTAAGACTACCCACGCCGCCGCACGGCGGAAGTTGGGTGGTTTGGCCGATGCGTAGCCTCTTCGCCAGGTGCAGATTGTCGGGTGTGATCCCTACCGGCAACGAGGTGGCAGAGATGAACTACAACCTGGCGTACCGCATCGGTTTCCATCCCTGGAGGGACGCCGAAGAGCAGCCGTCGTTCACCGACAGGTTCTCGGCGCTCCTCGACCGCGAAGAGAGCGGACGCCAGCCGCCCTACGGGCCGGCGCTCGACGTGGGGACCGGCAGCGGAAGTTGGATCGGCAGGTCGAGGAGGCATATGCGGCTCTGCTCGCCTCTGGCAGCAGGTGCCCCGTGTTCCCGACGCTGGATACCTCCCCCGGATCGACGCCCCCGAGCGCGTCTTAGACGAGATCGAAGCTTTCCTGGCGTCCGAGCTATACGGAAGCGTGAACGAGAGGCAGGAGATCAGAATGACGCTCACCTTGAATACGGGCTACCCCAGCATACTTCCTCCGGAGCCGACCTTGACGGACGCCAACCCCGTCCTGTCCCGCCTTGCGAGGGACCCGGACTTTTTGGCCTCGCGCGTCTTGCCTCTCGCGGAGGGAGCGGGACGGGCCGAAGACTGGTACGTGGCCTACCGCCACGAACCCGAGGACGGCTCCTACTCGCTGCAGATCTTCGTCTGGCCTCCGGGCTCCAGGACCAGGGTCCACGACCACTCCTCGTGGGGAGCCTTCTGTTGCGTCGTGGGATCTCTTCTGGAAGAACGCTACGAGCGTACCGACGACGGCTCCTTGCTCGATCACGCCCGCTTGAAGAAGCTCTGGCGGCTCGAGTGGAGGATGGAGGATGGGGTCTCGGTCGTGCTGCCGTATGATGGAGGCATCCACCGGGTGGGCAACCCGGCAGGAGAGATAGCCATCTCGGTACACCTCTACGGGCCCCGACTCGGAGAGATAGACGGGAGGGACTACGACCCCTCCCAGGACTACGTCTGTGGTCGAACGGAAGACTATTCAGGTTGATCGGTCATATCTGAAGCCTACAAGATCAGATGCAGATCCCCGAACTCGTGCCAGAGGTAGCCTTCTCGCAGGGCTTCACCGTACGTGACGCGCAGGTGCTCGCGACCTGCGAGCGCTTCGAGCATCGCGAGGTGGGAGGAGCGCGGCTCGTGCAGGCCGGTGAGCATAGAGTCTACCGACCGGACGGGGCGTTCGGGCGTGATGAAGACGCTCGTCCAGCCCTCACCGGGGTGGGTGGTGCCGCTCTCGTCGGTGAGGGTCTCGAGCGCCCGCACGGCGGTCGTACCGACCGCGACGACCCTGCGACCCGCAGAACGCGCTGCGTTCACCAATCGGGCACTCTCGGGCGGGACGCGGTAGAACTCCTCATAGGGGGGCTCATCATCCTCGAGGCTGGCCACGCCGGTGTGCAGGATCAGGGGCGCGAACTGCACGCCCTGGGCGACGAGGCGCGTTATGAGCTCTGGCGTGAACGCCCTCCCGGCGGAAGGCATCTCCGCGCTGCCCATCTCCGTCGCGTAGACCGTCTGGTAGTAGCTTATGGGCCAGCTCTCCCCGACGTAGCCGTAGCGGATCGGGGACCCGTGCCGGTCGAGGTACTCGTCGAGCGGTGGCGGCAGGTCGAGGGTAGAGAGCCAAAGCCGCGACCCTTCGACCCGGGCGGTCTGTGGCGGATATGGGGCGTGCAGCGTGACGGTAGCCCCTTCCGGTAGAAACAGCGTCTCGCCGGGAGCGGCGTCGCGGAACGGCTCCATGGCCCGACGAAGCTCCACGATCCATAGCCCCGCCGGTAGATGTGTCGAGAGGTGCAGCTCCAGCTGCGTGCCGTCCTCGCGCTCCGCTCCCACGGCTGCGTTCATCGTGGCGCTTGTGTTGATCACCAGCACATCCCCGGCCTCGAGGAAGTCCCCGAGGTCCCTGAACCTGGAGTGGACCACGCGGTCATCGTCTCTGTAGGAGACCATCAGGCGCACCTCGTCGCGGGAGAGGCCACGGGCCTCGGGCGGCTCGCTCGCCTCCAGCTCCCGTGGCAACTCGAAGTCGAGCGGTGAAAGCTTCCAGACACTTTGTGCCTCGCCCTGTTCGGCGAAAATGTGTTGTACGTTCAGCAATCCATCATCCTTCGTTGACGTGGATCAGGGCTCGCGCCTCGTAGCGGCCGCTCGGCAGGTCGCCGGTGAGCAGCTCCACGAGGCCCGGCACGCTCTCCTCGGGCAGCGGACGGTCGCTTATGTCCTCGTCGGGAAAAGCCTCCTGTTGCATCCGGGTCCGCATGTCGCCGGGGTCCACCCGGTAGACGCGCAGGTCCGGGTTCTCGGCTGCGAGGATGTTGGAGAGCTGCTCGAGGGCGGCCTTGCTCGAACCGTACCCGCCCCAGCCCTCATAAGGCTCGACGGCGGCGTCGCTCGTTACGTTCAGTATCCGGGACCCCGGCTTCAGGTCGTGCCGGAGCGCCTGGATCAGGGCGAGCGGCGCGAGCGTGTTGGTGCGGTAGACCTCTTCGAGCGTCTCGAGCGGGTAGTCGAGCAGGGCCGGCTGCGGGCTCGGGCCGAGGGTGCTCGCGTTGTTTACCAGGGCGTCCAGGTCCCCGAGCTCGCGCGCGGCTCCGGCGAGAGAGCGGCGATGCTCGTCATCCGTCACGTCGCCGGGTATGGCGACGACGTGGGTAAGATCCGCGAGCTCGACGCGGGCCGATTCCAGGTCCTCGGCGCCGCGGGCGTCTATGATCAGGTTCCACCCTTCGGCGGCGAGGGTGCGGGCCAGGGCGAGGCCGAGGCCGCGCGAGGCGCCGGTGATCAGGGCCGTTTTAGTAGTGTCTTCGGTCATGATATGTTTACTTTCAGGCTCTGGTGGGATTGGCGCGGGCGGCGGCGCGCTCGTAGCCCATGCGGAAGAGCTCGATGGCCCCCGGCACGTCTGCGGGGGTCCGGATCTGGAAGCTCGCCGTCGTGCGGCTGTCCGGGAAGGCGGGATGGGGTATCGCCCGCCCGGACCGGATCAGCTCGTCGCGGACCTCTCTGGGGAACCGGAAGTCGGCGTGTCGGTCGTCGTGGACGTGCCCGATCTGCCGCCGGTCTAGCCTGTAGACGGTGACGCCGACCCCGCCCGGGCCGTATTCGTTCCTCTCCTTCCGGACGCCGGGCCATCCCAGGACCTCGCGCTCTACCTGCGCCAGCAGTTCGTCACTCATCATTTTCCTCCTCTTCGTATGCTCTTATGGTGCGACGAGGGAGGGCACGGCGCATCGTGCGAGGGTACGGTTGTCTACCTGTACCTCGGTACAGGTTAGCCGGGCATCCGGATGAGGCCGCGCCGGGCAGCGATGGCGACGGCCTCGGTGCGGTTGTCGGCGCCGAGCTTGGCGAGGATCGAGCTGACGTGGAACTTGACGGTCCGCTCGGTGACGAAGAGCCGCTCGGCGATCTCGCTGTTCTGCAGACCCTCGGAGATGAGATCGAGCACCTCGAGCTCTCTGGGGGTGAGCTGGTTGGCCCGTGCGCCCTCGTCGCCGCGCCCGAGGTGCTCGAGCACCCGGGCCGTGACGCCGGGCTGCAAGAGCGAGCCGCCGGCGTAGACTGTGCGTACGGCGTCGAAGATCTCCGCCCGCGAGGCCCCTTTGAGGAGATATCCCCTGGCTCCGGCGCGCAGGGCGCCCAGGATGCGCTCGTCGGTGTCGTAGGCGGTGAAGACCACGGCACGAACCTCGGACCCGGAGTCGCGCAGCCTCTCCAGCGCCGCGACGCCGTCCGTCCCGGGCATCTCCAGGTCCAGCAGTATCACGTCGGGACGGAGCGCTTCGGCCAGCCGCACGGCCTCCGAGCCATCAGCCGCCTCACCTACCACCTCGAAGTCCGGCTGGGTGGAGAGGACGGCGACGAGGCCCTCGCGCAGCATGGGGTGGTCGTCGGCGACGAGGATCCGGATTCCGCCCTCCGCCATCAGAGCTTCTCCAGCGGTACGGTGGCCTCGATCCTGGTCCCCGCACCCTTCTCGCTGTAAACCTCCAGCGCGCCGCCGAGCACCTCCGCGCGCTCGCGCATCCCTACGAGCCCGTGCCGGTCTTTTGGCACCTTAGAGGTTTCGAAGCCCCGGCCATCATCCTCGACGTCGAGACGCACCTGCTCGGGGGTGGCGATGAGCCGGACTGTAACGCGCCTGGCTTGGGCGTGCCTGGCGACGTTGGTGAGGGCTTCCTGGCAGATGCGGTAGAGGGCGGCCTCGACGCTGGGCGGCAGCGGTCGGCTGCCGTTCACGGCCCTGTAGCGCGCGCTTATGCCCGTCTGCGCCTCCCAACGGTCCACCAGAGCCCTGAGCGCCTCCGAGAGCGGGCGTCCTTCGAGCGGGGCAGCCCGCAGGTCCAGCACCGAGCGCCTGGCCTCCTCGAGGTTGGAGCGGGTGAGGGAGAGCGCGCGGCGCAGCGGCCCGTGCGCTCTATCGGAGCCGCCGGCGTCGAGCAGGGCGTCGGCGGACTCGAGCTGCAGGGCGGTCGCGGTGAGACCCTGGGCCAGGGTGTCGTGGATCTCGCGCGCCAGCCTGTTCCGTTCCTCGACCGCGCCGAGCCTTGTGCTCTCGGCGAAGAGCCTGGCTCTCTCTACGGCGATGCTAAGTAGGTCGCCGACTGTGTACAGGAGTTGCAGGTCTTCGGGGGAGAGGCTTCGCCAGCCCGGGCTGGCGACGTTCATGACGCCGAGCTTCTTCTCCCCCGCGTAGAGTGGGATGCTGGCGTGGTAGCGAAGGCCGTCCGTGCCGTCCACGAGCCCGTCGAGCCGGCTGCACGTGAGCACGTTGACGTTCGCCGCGCCTTCGAGGTCCCCCCGCCTGTACGTGTCGAGGCAGTAGCAATACCCGGATCCGTCCATGCGGCGAGGGTCTTCGGAGAGCGCTGGCGGCAGGTTCTGGGCGGCGGCCAGGTAGGGCTCAGATGAGTCCTCGTTCATAAGCCAGATCCAACCCGTCCGCAACCCCAGAAGCTCCGCGACCTGGGCCAGGGTGAAAGCCAGCGCCTCGCCCAGATTCACCGAGCGGTTGAGCTGGCGGGCGATCTCGTTCAAGACCGAGAGCTCGTGGTTGAGACGCCGCAGGTCTTTTTTCGCGCCGTTCGAGGGCTCGACCATCGTCGCTCTTACCTCCTTCACCGTGAGTCTACCAGCGCACGAGAGGCCGGGTCCTGCAACAGTCCCCTGGAGGCGTTTGCGCGCGTGTGGTGCCCCCGGCTATAGTGTCGAAAGCAATGTAGAGTGCAAACTCTCCTGGAGGGTAATGTGAGCGAGCAGGATCTCGCGCGGCGGCTGGAGGAGCTCTTTCGCGAAACGGGTGAGGCGCACCACCAGGCGTACATCGAGACGGACGGCGCCGATCCCGAGTGGCCGCTTTGGTACGCCGAGTACCTGCACGTGAGGCTGGCGCCGCTCCTGGCGGCGAGTTTCACCAAGAGCGAGCTCGTCTACCTCCTCATCTGGGTCGCCAACGAGCAGCCCCTCGACGCTCCGGGCGCGGACTGGGCGCGTTACTACGCAGATTTCTTTATGCAGCGGTACGCGGTGTAGCTGTGAGCGTTGTTTGCCTCTCGCTCTGTGCCGCTCACGAGCGTTTACAATCGTCGGGTTTGCGAAAAAGACGACGTAGCATGGCGAACCCCGTCGCCGTATCGAAGGAGGATCGGCATGAGCGAGAGGCGCGAGGCGCGCAACGAGCGGGAACGACAACAGCAAGAGCTCAATGATGCCGGCTGGGAGCTCGTCGAGCGCGGCAGCGGCAAGACCATCTGGCGAAACCCCAGGAGCGGCCACCTCTACCCGCAATATGTGGCCATAACGATGGTCAGGGATGAGCCGAGCCCGGAGATATCCGACGACGGACCGGGGGACAAGGCGTGACGCTGATCGTGGCGAGACGCGGTCCGAAAAGTTAGAGTGCCGGGTATTGTGGGGAAGCGGTGGAAAGGAGGATCGCGGGTATGGCGAGCGGATCAGAGGACAAGCGCGGGCAGCTTCTGCGGGCCGCCTACGAGGTAGCTACACCCAAAGGGGGACCTTCGGCCTCGGTGCACCTGCACGAGATCGCGAAGCAGATGGGGTTGAAGGACCCTGGCAGGGACGAGGACGTACGGGACGAGCTCACTAGCATGGTGCTTGACCTGCAGGAGGAGGGAGACGTGGAGGGGTGGTCTCCCACCAACGCGCGCTTCAGGCTCACCTCTCAGGGCGCGAGCAAGGCCGAGGGTTAGCACAGGGCTCTTCTACGCCCCCGCGCTCGAAGCAGACGAGATCCAGCCATTCGGTTGATGCGCTGGCTGGCCACCTTTGTAGAGTGAAGCCAGCATCCCGTCCTAACCCTTGCGTTGCCGCCTTCTCAGGAGGCGCCGGAGCAGGATAGCCCCGAGGACCAGCACGACGAGGGCGACGATGCCAAAGCCGAAGGACTTCGCGACGGTCAGGAGGCTGCCCCAGTAGGAGCCGAAGACGTATCCGACGAGCGTGTAGGCCACGGCCCACACGGCCGCAGCCGAGAGGTTGTAGGGGAGGAACTTGTAGTACTTCATCCGGCTAACCCCGGCGAACAGGGGGGTCATGCTCCTGAGGCCCGGACCGAAGCGGCCGACGAAGACCATCTTCCCGCCGTGCGCTTCGAAGGAGCGCTCCACCTTCGCCAGGGTGCCCTCGTTGATCAGGAAGTGAAGGAAGCGCATCTTCAGGACGCGGTCGACAAGGGGCCGCCCGCCGATGCGCCCGATCCAGTAGACCGCGTTATCCGAGACCAGGGCCCCGCCGAAACCGGAGAGCATCACGAGCGGGAGCGCGGCGTGCCCCATGTTGGAGAACCATCCCCCCGCAAAGAGGACCACGTCGCCCGAGGCCGGCAGGCCGAAGTTGTCGAGTGCCGCCCCGATAAAGATCACGATGTACCCGTGGGCGAGCAAGAGGCCGGTAATGAAGTGCAGGATGCCCTGCGGCGAATCGGGGATAGAGGCGATGAAGTCCGAAAGATTTTGCATGGACCGAACGTTTATACCACGCCGCGCTCTTTCCCATGCGCCACTGTTGACGCGCGCGGGGCCCACGGCTATGCTGCGCGTCAGGTGGGCGAAGGGGTCCAGGAAGCCGGTGCGAGTCCGGCGCGGTCCCGCCACTGTGACCGGGGAGCGAACCCGAAGACGAGGCCACTGCTCACGAGCGGGAAGGCCAGAGGGGGAGCGCAGATCCGGGAGCCAGGAGACTGGCCTTCGCCCGTAGTAGTCCCGACCGGGGCGAGGACCCCGAGGAGGAGGTCTCAATGGACAGGGTCGCGGGGAAGGCAACCCTCCCCATCTGGCTGGCGCTTATAGCCCTGACGCTCTTCGCCGTGCTCTTCGACAACGGGGCGCTCCTGGCGCCTCTCCTGGGGGAGGCGGCGGGGGCGAACAACTATTTGCACGAGCTCTTCCACGACGGCCGCCACGTGCTCGGAACCCCCTGCCACTAGGCGGCAGCCTTGATCTGGACCCACCTGCGTAGGGGACTGGCCGCCGGGCTGCTCGCCGGGCTGCTCGCGGGCCTCTTCGCCTACCTTTTCGCCGAGCCGGTCCTCGATCGGGCGATCGAGCTCGAGAGCGCCGCCCACGCCGGGGAGCACTCCGAAGCGGTCTTCGACCGCGGAGAGCAGAAGGCGGGCCTGATCCTGGCTACCGCGCTCTACGGTACCTCGGTGGGCGCTCTGTTCGGGCTCCTCTCGGCCTTTTTCCGAACCCGTACCGGGAGCGAGTGGCGGCGCAGCCTGACCCTCGCAGGCGCTGTCTTTCTGGGGGCCGTGCTGCTCCCGTTCCTGAAGTACCCGCCGAACCCGCCCGGCGTCGGCGCGGACCCTTCCACCCTGACCGAGCATACCCTGGCCTACCTCGCTATGGTGGCCCTCGGCCTGCTGGCCGTGCTGGCGGCCTGGCGGTTCGCCCGCGCGGCTTCGCTCGAAGGTGCCTCGCGCCTGGTGCGCCACCTGGTGGCCGGTGCGGTGCTCGCCGGTCTCTGGACGTTCCTCTACCTGGCGATGCCGGAGTTCGGTCCCGCTGACGGGCACGCGCCGGCCGGCCTCGTCAGGGACTTCAGACTCTCCTCGCTCGGGACGCAGGTGGTGCTGTGGGCGGGCATCGGGGGCCTCTTCGGCCTGCTCGGCGAGCGGGCGCGCCGCAGGGGCGCGCTTTGAGGGGGACCCTTTGAGGGGGGCTCTGCTCGTCGCCGGGACGCACTCGGACGCCGGGAAGAGCGTCATCGTCGCCGGCATCTGCCGCTGGCTCGCCCGCGAGGGCGTGCGAGTAGCCCCCTTCAAGGCGCAGAACATGGCGCTAAACTCCTTTGTAACGCGCGAGGGGGCGGAGATAGGCCGCGCCCAGGCCGCCCAGGCGCAGGCCGCTAATGTCGAGCCCGAGGCCGCAATGAACCCGGTGCTGTTGAAGCCGTCCGCCCACGACACGCAGGTCATCGTGCGCGGCAGACCGTGGGCCAAGGCCAGCGCGAGGAGCTATGGGGGGATGAAAAGGGATCTGCTACCGGTGGTTCTCGAGTCACTCGAAGACCTCAAGAGCCGGTTCGACGTGGTCGTCTGCGAGGGCGCAGGGAGCCCGGCGGAGATAAACCTGCGGCCACACGACCTCGCGAACATGGGCCTCGCGCGGGCCGCGCAGATGCCGGTTATCCTCGTCGGCGATATAGACCGGGGCGGGCTCTTCGCCTCCCTCTACGGGACGCTAGCACTGCTCTCGGCGGAGGATCAGGCACTGCTCAGCGGCTTCCTCGTCAACAAGTTCCGCGGTGATGAGGCAGTGCTGGCTCCCGGTCTGAAGATGCTTACCCAGCTAACCAGCCGGCCATTCTTCGGTACGCTGCCCTACGTGGCTGGGCTCGGGCTCGACGGCGAGGACTCGCTCGCGCTCGACGCGAAGGTCGAGACGAAGTCCCCGCTCGGGCGGGACGTCTTGCGGGTTGCGGTCGCACGCCTGGGCAGGATCAGCAACTTCACCGACTTCGACGCCCTCGCCCACGAGCCGGGAGTCTTCGTCTCCTTTACGACGTCGGCTACGGAGATCCTCGCCGCGGACCTCGCGGTAGTCCCAGGCACCAAGGCCACCGTCTCCGACCTCGCGGGACTGCGCTCCCGTGGCCTGAGCGGCGCTCTCGCGGAGCGCGCCCGCCGTGGTCTCCCCACCCTGGGCGTCTGCGGCGGCTACCAGATGCTCGGGGAGAGGATAGTGGACGGCATCGAGAGCGGCCACGGAGAGTCGCCCGGTCTCGGCCTCCTCCCCGTCGAGACCGTCTTCGACGAGGAGAAGCTGCTTGCTCGTCCATCCGGAAGGGCGCCCTTTTTCGCGGACGCCGGGGTCTCGGGGTACGAGATTCGGCACGGGCGGGTGTACCGATATGGCGGCGATTCCCTCTTCGTGGGCGACGGCCTCGACGAGGGATGCCGGTCCGGCGCCGTCTTCGGGACCTCCTGGCACGGCGTTATGGAATCCGACGCCTTCCGCCGGGATTTCCTGCGCTGGGTGGCCGATCAACGCGGCCTCGACTGGATGCCGGGAGAGGAGTCCTTCGCAGCAGCGCGCGAGAAGAGGCTGGACAGGCTGGGGGATCTCGTCGCCGAGAGCATAGACCGGGAAGCCCTCTTGCGCCTGATCGACGAAGGGCAGCCTTCAGGGCTGCCCTTCGTCAGCCATCAGCTATCAGCCATCAGCACTCAGCAAACGGCAATCGGGGATGTCTCCAGCGCTACAGCATCGCCCCAGACGAACGGCGGGGTCGCCTCATACGTACCTTCGGATGGGTGGTCGATGCCGAATTGCAGCGAAGAAGCCCGAAAGCTGGAGGCTGATGGCTGATCATTCGAAAGCCGCCAAGCTCCTCTTTATAACTACCGCGGACACGGAGATCGCGGCCGCCGCCAGAGCGACCGAGCTGCTGCCAGAGGACTTCCCCGAAGTCCGGTGCGCGAACCCGGCGAGGCTCGAGGATACCGGGTCTTTCCTGGACGAGGCGCTTACGGAGACGCGCGCGGTGCTGGTGCGGCTGCTGGGTGGGCGCGGGGCCTGGCCAGAAGGGTTCGAGGAGCTCCTTCGCAGGTCTGACGAACTGGGGATCCCTCTCCTGGCCTTCGGCGGGGAGTCCGAGCCTGATGCCGAGCTCACCGCCCTCTCGACGGCCCCTTCCGGCGCGGTGGCCGAGGCTTTCGAGTACCTGAGGTGGGGCGGGGTCGCCAACACCGCCAACTTGCTGCGCTTCGTCGCGGATACTCTCCTCCTCGAGGGGTATGGCTTCGAGCCCCCGGCGTCCGTGCCGGAGCTCGGCGTCTACCACCCGGAGCTTCCGGATGGCTCAGCGCTGGAGGATCTCCTCGCGCTGCACGACGCTGCCCTCCCGACGGTCGGCGTGATCTTCTACCGCACTCACCTCCTGGGCGGAAACACCGCCTTCGTGGACACGCTCGTCGCCAAGCTGGAGGAAGCCGGCGCGAACCCGTTACCGGTCTACTGCTACTCGCTGCGCCCGGGTCCGGACGGGGGGGTGCCGGCGCTCGAGTTGCTCGAAGAACATGTGGACTGCCTGATCACCACCGTGCTCGCCAGCGGGGGCTCGACCGCCGCCGACGCGCAGAAGGGGGACGGTCCGGAGGGCTGGCTAGATTGGGAGGTCCCGGTGCTCGAGGAGCTTGGCGTGCCTGTGGTGCAGGGGATCTGCACGACCTCCCCGCGCGAGGCCTGGCTCCGCTCCACCGCCGGGCTCTCGCCGCTCGATACTGCCTGGCAGGTCGCCATACCGGAGTTCGACGGCAGGATCGTCTCGGTACCCTTCTCCTTCAAGGAGCGAGTGGAGGCCGATTCTCCCGTCGGAGCTCCTTTGAGCCTCTACGAGGCCGACCCCGAGCGCACGGAGCGCCTCGCCGGCCTCGCGGCCCGCTTCGCTCGACTGGGGCGAACCCCGAACCCCGAGAAGAGAGTCGCTCTCCTGCTCTCCAACTACCCGACCAAGCACTCGCGGGTCGGTAACGCCGTCGGACTCGACACCCCGGCGAGCGCCGTCCGTCTGCTGCGGGCGTTGAAGGAGGCGGGCTACGAGGTGGGCGGCGCACCCGAAGAAGGCGACGCTCTGGTCCAGGCTCTCATCGCCGCCGGCGGGCACGACCTCGAGTTCCTGACCGAGGAGCAGCTCGGGGGAGCGGTCGGGCGGCTTGACGCCCGCCGCTACGCGAACTGGTTCGCCCGGCTCCCGCAGGAGCTCAGAGAGGGGGTCGAGGAGCAGTGGGGGCCGCCGCCGGGCGAGCTGTATGTGGACGGCGGGGAGATCGTGGTCTCCGGACTCTCCTTCGGGAGCGTCTTCGTCGGCATCCAGTCCCCCAGGGGGTTCGGGGAGAACCCCATAGCTATCTACCACGACCCCGACCTCCCGCCGACGCACCATTATCTTGCCGCCTACTGGTGGATCATCGAGGAGTTTGGCGCCGACGCTATAGTCCACCTCGGCAAGCACGGAACGCTGGAGTGGCTGCCCGGCAAGTCTCTGGGACTCTCTTCCTCGTGCGCCCCGGACGCCGCTCTGCGTGACGTGCCGCTCTTCTACCCCTTCGTGGTCAACGACCCGGGCGAGGGGACGCAGGCCAAGCGGCGGGCGCACGCGTGCGTCGTGGACCACCTCATCCCCCCGATGACGCGGGCCGAGACCTACGACAACCTCGCTCGTCTCGAGCAACTCCTCGACGAGTACTACCAGGTCGAGACGCTCGACCCCTCGAAGTTGCCGGCTATAAGGGCCAGGATCTGGGAGACTCTGCGCGACGCCGAACTGCACCGCGACCTCGGCGTCGAGGAGCAGCCCGAGGAGTTCGGCGACTTCTTGAACCACGTCGACGGCTACCTCTGCGAGATCAAGGACCTCCCGATCCGTGGCGGCCTGCATATCCTGGGGGAAGCCCCGGCGGGCGAGCCTCTGAGGCACCTGGTAGCCGCCATCCTGCGCCTTGGCGCCGGCGATGTTCCCGGCCTGCGCCGGGCCGTCGGGGCGGCCTTCGGCCTCGACGAGAGGTTCCTCTCGGAGAATGGTGGCGCGAGAGTGGAAACCCCACAGGAGCTAACCGCCCGCTTCCCCGGCGTGGCCGCTACGGCCTCGGACCTGCTGGACCGCCTGGAAGAGGCGTCGCAGGCGCTCTTGCTGGCGCTGGAGGAGCGCGGTTGGGAGGCGGAGGATGAGGTCTGCGAGGAGGTCCTGGGCGTGGCGGACGCGGGGGTAGTTCTCTCGCTGCGCTTCGCCGCAGCGGAAGTCGTCCCGCGCCTCGCGCGCACGCCGGAGGAGATGGGCAACCTCCTGGGGGGTCTCGCGGGCGGTTACGTGCCCGCGGGACCTTCCGGGTCGCCGACGCGCGGGGTTGTGAACGTGCTGCCCACGGGCCGTAACTTCTACTCCGTGGACCCGAAGGCGCTGCCTTCGAGATTGTCCTGGGAGGTAGGTCAGGGGCTTGCGGACGACCTGTTGCGGCGTTACCTGGATGAGGAGGGAAGATATCCCGAGACCGTCGGGATCGTGGTGTGGGGGACGGCGGCGATGCGGACCCAGGGCGACGACGTCGCGGAGATACTCGCGCTCATGGGCGTAAGGCCCACCTGGAACGAGGAGTCGCTGCGGGTCACGGGGCTCGAGATCATACCCCTCGCAGAGCTCGGGCGTCCCAGGATAGACGTCACGGTCAGGATCAGCGGCTTCTTCAGGGACGCTTTCCCGAACCTGATCTCCCTGATGGACGACGCCGTTCGCGCCGTCGCAGCCCTCGACGAGCCCGACGACATGAACCTCGTCAAGAAGCACGCGCAAGAGGAGAGAGATTCCGGAGCGGACGAGCGCCGCTCCACGACGCGTATCTTCGGCTCGAAGCCTGGCGCGTACGGGGCCGGGCTCCTGCCGCTCATAGACGCCCGCAACTGGCGCGACGACGAGGATCTCGCCGAGGTCTACGCCGTCTGGGGCGGCTACGCCTACGGCAAGAACCTGGACGGGGTGGAGGCGCGTGAGGCGATGGAGTCCAACCTCAGCCGCACGGAGGTAGCGGTCAAGAACGTGGACAACCGCGAGCACGACCTCTTCGACTCCGACGATTACTTCCAGTACCATGGCGGCATGATCGCCGCGGTCCGCGCCCTCACGGGCCGCAGCCCGAAGGGATTTATAGGGGACTCGGCAGATCCCTCCCGTCCCAAGACGAGGAGTCTCTCGGAGGAAGCCCGCCGCGTCTTCCGCTCGCGCGTGGCGAACCCGAAGTGGATCGAAGCCATGCGGCGCCACGGCTACAAGGGCGCCTTCGAGCTCTCCGCGACCGTGGACTACCTCTTCGGCTACGACGCTACCTCCGGCGTCGTCGAGGACTGGATGTACCGCGACGTGACGAGAAAGTACGTCCTGGACGAGGCCGTGCGAGAGTTCATGCAGGAGTCGAATCCCTGGGCTCTGCGCGCCATCTCCGAGCGACTCCTGGAGGCGGCGGAGCGCGGCCTGTGGTCCGAGCCGGAACCCGAGGACCTCCAGGCTCTCAAGGCGGCCTATCTGGAGAACGAAGGGCTGCTGGAGGAGCGGGCGTGAGGACGCGGGTAGCGCCCGCCCCGCGCTACGTCGTGCTGAACTGGCGTCTGTTGTGGAGGGTGAGGCCGTGATCTCCGCTTACCCCTTCTCCGCCATAGTCGGCCAGGAGGACCTCAAGCTCGCCCTGCTCCTGAACGCCGTCTCCCCCGAGGTTGGCGGCGTCCTCGTGCGCGGCGATAAGGGGACCGCGAAGTCTACCGCCGTGCGCGCGCTCGCGCGCCTCCTACCTCCCATAAGGGTGATATCGGATTGCCCGTTTACCTGCGACCCCTACGATCCGAACCCGGAGTGTCCCGCGGGGCCGCACCGCGCGGAGGCTCCCTGGGAGTGGCGCCCGGCGCGGCTTGCGGAGCTGCCGGTAGGGGCGAGCACGGACCGGCTCACAGGGACGCTGGACATCGAGCGGGCGCTCACGGAGGGAGAGCGGGCGTTCGAGCCAGGGATCCTGGCCTCCGCGCACCGGGGCATCCTCTACGTGGACGAGGTGAACCTGCTCTCCGATCATCTCGTGGACCTCCTGCTCGACGCGGCGGCGATGGGCACCAACCACGTGGAGCGGGAGGGCGTGAGCGTGAGCCACCCGTCGCGCTTTATCCTGGTCGGGACGATGAACCCGGAAGAGGGCGAGCTGAGACCGCAACTCCTTGACCGGTTCGGCGTCACCGTCGAGGTCTGCGGCAACCTCGACGCCGCAGAGAGGGTCGAGATCGTCCGCCGCCGCCTCCGCTACGAGGCCGACCCGCAGGGCTTCGCGGCGGAATGGACCTCCGCCGATAGGGAGCTGGCCCGCGGTATCGAGGAGGCCCGCGAGATGCTCCCCGCCGTCCACATCCGCGAGGAGACGCTCTACCAGATAGCGGAGGTGTGTACCCATCTCGGGGTGGACGGCCTGCGCGGCGACCTGGTTACCGCGAAGGCGGCCCGCGCCCTGGCCGCCTGGGAGTCGCGAGACACGGTCGCAACCGAAGACGTGCGCCGCGCAGCGTTGCTCGCCCTCTCGCACCGCCGCCGGCGCGGCCCGTTCGAGGAGACCGGCCTAGACTCCGAAGAGCTCGAGAAGCTCCTCTCCGAAGGCCCGGACCCCGACCCGCCCGGAGGGGGCGGTGCTCCCTCTCCTGATGGCGGGGGGACGGACTCGCACGCCTTGCACTCGCCCGAGGCGAGGCCCGGCTCCGGGGAGCGAACTTTCTCCGCCACGCAAGAGTTCGAGCCGGCGCGCCTCGAGGTGCCGGAGAAGGGCCGCGGCGGGCCGCTCGGGCGCCGCAGCCGCGTTGTAGGAGACCACGGCCACCCGGTAGACGACCGCGGGGCCGGTGAGACAGCCGAAGACATCGCGCTCGCGGCGACCATGAGGTCGGCGGCCCCGCACCAGCGGGCGCGCGCGAGGGCAGGACCGGGGCTTGTCTTGCGTCGGGAGGACCTGCGGAGGAACGTGCGTGAGGGACGTGAGGGGAACCTCGTACTCTTCGTGGTGGACGCGAGCGGCTCGATGGCGGCGCGCAGCAGGATGTCCGCCGTGAAAGGAGCTGTGATGTCGTTGCTCACCGATGCCTACCAGCGCCGGGACAAGGTTGGCCTCATCTCGTTCAGGGGTGAGGGCGCGCAGATGCTGCTCCCACCGACCTCGGGCGTGGATCTCGCCGCCTCCCGGCTCGCAGATCTCCCGACCGGTGGGCGCACGCCTCTAGCGGCGGGCCTCGAGAAGGCGGCGGAGGTGCTCCAGCGCGAACATAGGCGGGAGAGGGAGCGGCGTCCTCTGCTCGTGGTCCTCACCGACGGGCGGACGACGGCGGGACCGGACCCGCGCGACGCGGCGGCCGGGCTGCGTCGGCTCGGGGTCGCCTCGGTCGTGGTGGACACGGAGGAGGGGCACGTGAGGCTCGGGATGGCCGGAGCGCTGGCCGGGGCGCTCGGGGCGCGTTGCCTGCGGCTCGAGGAGCTGCGGGCCGAGGCGCTGGTCGAGCTGGTCGAGAGGAGGCGGGTGGCGTGAGCGGGGAAGGAGAAGCCAGAGAGTCGCGAGTGCAGAGGCTGCAGCGCAGATCCAAGAGGGAGCGTCCGCTCCTCATCGTGAACACGGGGCACGGCAAGGGCAAGAGCACGGCCTCGTTCGGGATCATGCTCCGCGGCTGGGCCCGTGGCTACCGCATAGGCGTCTACCAGTTCGTCAAGAGCGGCAAGTGGAACGTCGGAGAACAGAAGGCCGCCGAGTCTCTCGGAAACATAGACTGGTTCAAGATGGGTGACGGCTGGACGTGGACGAGTAGGGACCTCACCGAGAGCGCGGACCGGGCACGCGAGGGGTGGGAGGAGGTCAAGCGGCGTCTCGCAGACCAGACCTACGACATGCTCCTTCTCGATGAGTTCACCTACCCGATGAAGTTCGGCTGGGTGGACACGCGGGAGGTGGTCGAGACCCTGAAGAACCGTCCCGGTTTCCAGCACGTCATCATCACGGGCCGCGACGCCCCCGGGGAGCTCGTCGAGATCTCCGACCTCGTGAGCGAAGTGCGTAAGATAAAACACCCCTTTGACGAGGGCTACCGCGGGCAGAAGGGCATAGAGTGGTAGAGGCTTCGCTGCCACGCCTCGTAGTAGCCGGAACCCACTCGGGCGTGGGCAAGACGACCGTCGCCTCCGGCCTCATGGCCGCGTTTGCCCGGAAGGGTCTGCGCGTCGCCCCGTTCAAGGTCGGGCCTGACTTTATAGATCCCTCCTACCACACCCTTGCCACCGGTTGCCCGGGGCGCAACCTCGACACCTTCCTCTCCGGTCCCGAGCTCATAGCCCCGCTCTTCGCCCACGGTGCAGGCGGCGCCGACGTCGCTGTCGTGGAGGGCGTCATGGGTCTCTTCGACGGCAAGAGCGGCGCGGGGGATTACGCCTCGACCGCCCACGTCGCGAAGCTCCTCGAAGCCCCGGTCCTACTCGTCATAGACGCCTCGGCAATGGCCCGCTCGGCCGCAGCCCTCGTGCACGGATACGCGACCTTCGACCCGGACCTGCGGATCGGGGGTGTGATCCTGAACCGCGTGGGCTCACCTCTTCACGAGAGGATGCTCCGTGAAGCCATAGAGCCCCTGGATGTGCCCGTCCTCGGCGTCCTGCGCCGTGATGCTTCGATGAACACCCCCGATAGACACCTCGGCCTCGTGCCCGCCGCCGAACGCAAGAGCGAGGCTCGCAACACCCTCGACGTGGCGGACACTGCGGTATCCCGATCCTGCGACCTCGACGCCATCCTGCGCCTCGCCCGCTCCGCCGGGCCCCTGGACGCCAGAGCCTGGAGCCCCGAGGCGCCCGAGCGGGGACCTTCGACTCGCGTCGCGGTGGCGACCGGACCTTCCTTTAGCTTCCTCTACGAGGAGAATCTGGAGTTGCTGCGGGGTGCTGGGTCCGAGCTCGCCTTCTTCGATCCCACCTCCGATGAGAGCCTACCCGAAGACACGGACGTCCTCTACCTCGGCGGTGGCTTCCCCGAGACCTACGCCGAGGCGCTGGCGGCGAACGAGCTCCTCAGACGACAGGTGCGCTGGTTCGCAGCGGAGGGGAAGCCCGTCGTGGCCGAGTGCGGTGGTCTTCTCTACCTCGTCGAGGAGCTGGACGGACACCGTATGTGCGGCGTCCTCGACGCGAAAGCTCGTATGACCGACCGGCTCACCCTCGGCTACAGGGAGGCGCGCGCCCCCCAGGACTCTCCTCTAGCCGAATCGGGATCGCGCGTGCGTGCTCACGAGTTCCATTACTCGGCGGTCGAGCCGGGGACAGGGGAGAGGTCGGCCTGGGTGCTCGAGGGCCGTGGGCCGGAGGGCTTCGTCGCAGGCGGCGTACACGCAAGCTACCTGCACCTGCACTGGGCGGCGACGCCCGAGATCCCGAGGAGGCTGGTAGCCTCGGCAGGGGAGAGGATATGAGCGGGCGCCTGATCGGGGTCGGCGTAGGCCCCGGAGACCCCGAACTCCTGACGATCAAGGGCCTCCGCGCCTTGCGCCAAGCCGGCCACGTCTTCGTCCCCGTCGGCGATACGGGCGAAGTGGGCCGCGCCGAGAGTGTGGTGCAGACCCACCTCGAAACCAAGCGAATCCGCCGCCTCCTCTTCGCCCTCTCGGATGACACCGCAGCCCGCGCCGAAAACTGGGAGCGAGCCGCCCGTGAGGTCTCCGAACCTCTCCACCGCGGCGAGACCTGTGCCTTCGCTACCATCGGTGACCCGAACGTCTACTCCACTTTCACATACCTCGCTCGCACGGTGAAGAATTATGTACCTGAAGTCAACGTAGAGACAATACCGGGCATCACGGCGATGCAGGACCTGGCCGCCCGGGGCGGCCAGGTCCTGCTGGAGGGTGAGGAGAGGCTGGCGCTCCTGCCGTTTACTGCGGGGAAGAATGTCCTGCAAAGCGCGCTATCCACCTTCGAGACGGTAGTGTGCTACAAGGGAGGAAGCAGGCTGCGGGAGGTGCTGGAGATCGCCGCCGCCGAGGGACGACTCGAAGATGCAATCTACGGTTCACGGTTAGGGATGGAGGGTGAAGAAATCATTGGCGCCGCTGAGGTTGTAGGGCGGAAGGGCCCGTATCTGTCGACTTTGATCTTCAGTCGGAGGGGTCGCGAGTTTGGGTAAGGTCTGGTTCATAGGGGCTGGGCCTGGGGCGCCGGATCTCCTGACCGTTCGCGGGGCGCGGCTCATAGGCGAGGCGGACGTCGTGATCTGGGCTCGCAGCCTGGTCAGCGAGGGTGTTCTGGAGCACGCGAGAGGCTGTGCGGAGATAATCGAGTCCACCACGATCCCGCTCGAAGGCGTACGTGAGGTCTACGAGAGGGCCGTGGTCGAGGACCTGTCGGTTGCCAGGGTTCATTCGGGAGATCCGAGCCTCTACGGGGCGGTGCTGGAGCAGCTCGAGCTGTGCGAAGAGATCGGGCTAGAGTGGGAGATCGTGCCCGGCGTCTCCTCGCTCGGGGCTGCGGCTGCGGCTATCGGGCGGGAGCTTACGGTGCCGGAGGTCTCGCAGTCGGTGATCCTGACCCGCCGTGCCAGCCGCACCCCGATGCCCGAAGGTGAGGATATAAAGGGCTTCGCGGCCCACGGGACGACCATGGCGATCTTCCTCTCCGCCGCCCGCCCGCGCGCCCTGCAAGAAGAGCTCATAGAAGGCGGCTACGCGCCTGACACCCCGTGCGCCGTCGTCTACAAGGCGAGCTGGCCGGAGGAGGTAGTGATCGAGTGCCCGCTCGGGCATCTTGCGGACCATATAAGGGAGGCCGGGTTCACGCGCCAGGCGCTCATCCTCGTCGGTCCGGGTCTGGCGGCCGGTGGCACTCGCTCCCACCTCTACAGCCCGCGCTTCTCCCACATGTTCCGCCGGGCCGAGGAGGGAGAAGATGCCCCCTGAGCGAAGACTGCGCGAGCCCTCGATGCCCCCGAGCATGGCGCGAGCCAGGGATGAGAAGCTCAGGACTGGATGGACCACCGGGACCTGCGCCGCCGCAGCAGCCAAGGCCGCCGCGAAGGCCCTGCTGACGGGGAAGCCGCAGAAGAGCGTGGAGGTAAGGCTGCCCGGGAAAAGAGAAGAGCGCCGCGTCTCCTTCGAGGTCGAGCGGTGCGAGGTAGGGGAGGGGTGGGCGGAGGCCGTCGTTGTCAAGGATGCGGGCGACGACCCGGACGTGACGCACGGGGCGCACCTGACGGCGCGGGTGTCGTGGCGTGATGGGGTGAAGATCGAGCTGGATCGAGGCGAAGGAGTGGGCGTCGTGACGAAGCCCGGTCTCGGACTACCGGTCGGCGGTCCCGCGATAAACCAGGTTCCGCGGCGCATGATCTCTTATTCGGTAGAGGAGGCTCTCGATCTCCGAGAACACGGCGTGCGCGTGGAGATAAGCGTGCCGGGCGGCGAGGAGATGGCCGAGAAGACCACGAACCCCCGGCTCGGCATCGTCGGCGGGATCTCCATCCTAGGGACGACCGGGATCGTGCGGCCCTTCTCGACCGCCGCGTGGGCGGCGAGCGTGGTGCAGGCAATCAACGTGATGGGCGCGCAGGGCCACGAGACCTTCGTCCTCTCGACGGGTGGCCTCACTGAGAGGGCGGCGATGCGCCTGTTACCCGACCTCGAAGAGGTCTGCTTTATAGAGGTCGGGGACTTCACCGGGCAGGCCATAAAGGGGGCGGTCAGGAACGGACTGCGGCGCGGCTTCTTCGTGGGGATGGCGGGGAAGCTGACCAAGCTGGCGGCGGGGGTCATGATGACCCACTGGACCCGCTCCAGGGTGGACAACAAGCTCCTGGCGGAGGTCACCGCCAAGGCCGGCGGCTCCTTGGGGCTCGTCGAAGAGATAAAGGAGGCCAACACCGCCCGTCACGCCTACGAGCTGTGGCGCGCCGCGAGCTTGGAGCGCGCGCCGGATCTCCTTTGCGAGCGGGTGGCCAGGAACTTGCGGGCGTATGCCGGGGGCGACCTCGAGATGCACGCCATCATGGTGGACTTCGACTCTCTGGAGCCGGTCGGGGCGAGCTCCGGCGCGCTCGAGCTGACGACCTGGAGAGAGCGGTGAGCCGCATAACCGTCATCGGGCTCGACGGCAGGCCCCTGAGCGGGGAGGCTGCGACCCTGCTCGAAGAGGCCACGCTCGTAGCCGGGGGCAGACGTCACCTGGCGGCGCTCGGCGTCGAAGGGGGAAGGGCCGTAGCTCTGGAGGGAGATCTCTCGGGAGCCCTCGCGAGCATCGAGCGCACCAGGGGACCGGTCGTAGTGCTCGCCTCGGGGGACCCCGGCTTTTTCGGCATCGTACGCCTGCTCGAGGAGAGGTTCGGCGCCCAGGCTCTGCGCACCATCCCCGGCGCCTCCTCGGTCGCGCTCGCCTTCGCGCGCGCCGGCCTCTCCTGGGACGACGCCGTTACCGTTAGCGCTCACGGCCGCGACCCCCGCCGCGCGGTCAACGTCTGCCGGGCGTATCCGAAGGTCGCGGTGCTCACCTCGCCGGGGTTCGGGCCCGCGAAGCTGGCGCGTGAGCTCGAGGTGTGGGGGCGGACCTTCTTCGTCGCCGAGAGGCTCGGCGGGCCGGACGAGCGCGTGTCTCGCGGTGGCGCGGCCGAGGTTATCCGGCGAAGGTGGAACGACCCCAACGTGGTGGTGGTCCTCGACGAGAAGCGCGGTTCCAGCCGGAGGGGTTGGATCTCCTCCGGTCTCGAGAGCTCCGGCCGGTGGGCGTTGCCCGAGGATAGCTTCGAGCACCGGTCGGCTATGATCACCAAAGCGGAGATTCGGGCTCTCGTCCTCGCCCGCCTCGGCCCCGGTCCGGGGGATCTGATCTGGGACGTCGGCGCTGGCAGCGGCTCCGTCGCCGTCGAGTGCGCTCGCCTCGGCGCAGCCGCGCTCGCCGTAGAGCGCGACCCCGAGAGCTGCGAACGTATCCGCAAGAACGCCGCCCGCCACGGCGTCTGCGTGCGCGTAGTCGAAGGCGAGGCTCCCGAGGCCCTGCTCGACCTGCCCGAACCGGATGCAGTTTTTGTAGGCGGGTCCGGTAGGAGCTTCGAGGAGATCCTCAAGCTCTGCGCCGTGCGGGCGCATCGCGCGGTGGTTCTCAGCCTCATCAGCCTGGAGCGGATCGTCCCGGCCGGGGAGATACTCAAGGATTGCGGCCTCGAGGTCGAGACTGCCTTTATGCAGACTTCCCGCGTAAAAGGCATCGGGGACTTGCACCGTCTCGCTACCGAGACCCCCGTCTTCGTCGTCTCGGGGAGAAAGCAGTGATCGGGCTCATCGCGGCGACCACAAACGGTCTCAAGAACGCCGCCCACCTCGAGCACGCCTGGCCTGACGCCACCCTCTACAAAGACAGCCCGAAGGAGGCGTTGCAGCTAGCCTGGAACGAGTGCGACGGTATCGTCCTCTTCCTCGCCACCGGCGCGGCCGTGCGCCTCGTCGCGCCGCTTCTGCAGGACAAGCACCGCGACCCCGGCATCGTCTGCGTGGATGACGCCGCGCGCTTCTCTGTCGCGCTCGCCGGGGGACACGGTGGCGGCGCGAACGCGCTCGCGGCGCGGGTGGCGGACTCTCTGGGCGCTGTGCCCGTAGTAACCACTGCGAGCGACGTGGTGGGAGTTCAGGCCCTCGACTCTTTCGGGGCGAACCTTGG
>DASTQK010000293.1:0-3397 GCA_035761765.1 Rubrobacteraceae bacterium | reverse complement strand
CCCTCCTCGTAGGGAGGGTGGTATCTCTCCGGGGCGAGACTGGGGTAGGCATAGTGCGGCATGGGCCGCCAGGCGTGGACGACGTGCAGCTCCGCCCGGCCCCTGTTCGAGAGATCCACGGCGGCTCTTGCGGCCAGGCTCGCGTCATCCGATCCGTCGGTGGCCAGGAGGATTCTCTCTGGCGAGAACTCGTTCATGTCTTCTCACGCCTCCTTCGCTTCTTCCCCCTGCCCCGGCTACCTACCGCTATGAGGCCGGCTCCAAGCTCGTCGGCCAGCTTCACAACCTCTTCTGCAACGTCACCCGTACTGAGGGCTCCCGCCACTGTGGTTCCCGGGCCCGCGATCTTCTTTACCTGCGCGTCCAGCACCATCCGGGCTCCTCGCTGGTATCGCTCGACCCCTCCTGGGCGACGGGCGGTGTAGTTAGCTGACTCCGGAAAGACGGTGACAGCGTACAGCTCCGAGCCGGTGATCTTGGTCAAGCCAACGGCGGTTGTCATAGCTAGCTCGGCGTCTTCCGAGCCGTCCTTTGACAGAAGGATCCTGGCGGGGAAGACGCTCATCGAGTTGCCTCCTCGCTCGACATCCTCCGGCCACCTCTATCAGTCGCTGTAGATCTACTCATTTTCTGCCGTTTTCGCACGCACTGTATCCTAGAGAAGCGTCCGTGGCATGATCAGGATCGCCCATTTACTTGATCATGATTGGCCAAAATACGGCACGACTATCGGGTGCCGTTGCGTCCGACGGCACTTCTGGGCGACCCGTTCTCCTCCCTCGTCCCGACTAGCTTGTGGACGGTGTCGGCCGCGAGAAGCGCGGGTATGGCCAGAGCAGCCACGGCCCACCCCCAGAGTGGCGGCGGGGCGTGGCCCAGCAGCGAGGCCACGGGAGGGAGAAAGAGGAAACCAACCAGCGCCAGAAGCTCGGCGGCGACGGCGCCAACGAGTAGCCGGTTGGACGTCCAGCCCAAAGAACCAGGCCACCGTGTCGTGCTGCGGCAGGCAAAGGCGTTGGCCATCTGGCCCAGAACGACGGCGGCGAACGCCGCCCCCGAGGCGGCGAACAGAACCTCTCCGGCGGGGAACTCCTCGCCCGGGCGCCAGCCGGCGGCCGCCAAAGCCACAACGAACGCCGACATCTCGACCAGCGCCTCCGTGGGACCGAGTACGCCGAAGACCCGCCGCAGAAGCCGCGCGTCGATGAGGTGCTGGCCCTGTGGCGGTTTGCTCAGGGCATCTTCCCTGGGCGGCTCCGCCCCGAGAGCCAGGGCTGGAAGGAGGTCGGTGCCAATGTCCAGGGCGAGTATCTGCAGGACGCCAAGGGCGAGGGGAAACTGTCCCCCAGAGAGCGCCCAGACCACGAAGGGCGTCAGCTCGGCCACGTTGTCGGTGAGGTGGTAGGTCAGGAAGCGGCGCACGTTGGCGAAGGTGGCGCGTCCCTGCTCCACGGCGGCGACGATGGTCGCGAAGTCGTCGTCGAGCAGCACAAGATCGGCTGCCTCGCGGGCCACGTCGGTCCCGGATCTCCCCATCGCCACGCCGATATCCGCCTGTTGGAGGGCCGGGCCATCGTTGACCCCGTCGCCGGTCATCGCGACGACATGGCCCCGCGCCTGCAGGGCGCGGGCGATGCGCAGCTTGTCCTCAGGCTCTACACGGCTTACGACGATCCCGTCCCGGTCGAGGAGGGCGCCCAGGATCGCCTCGTCTCGGGGCAAATCGCGGCCCTCCAGGACCAGGTTCTCTTCACCCAAGAGCCTCGTCTCGCGGGCGATGGCCTCGGCGGTGGCGGGGTGGTCGCCGGTCACCATGCCGACCCTTATTCCCGCCCGCCGGCACGCTGCGATCGAGCTCGACGCCGCAGGACGCGGCGGGTCTTCAAGGCCGACCAGCCCGAGCAACTCCAGATCCGTCTCGGCCTCGTCAGCTGCGGCGGAGATCCCGGCCGCCGGCCGCTCGGCGACGGCGATCACACGCAGTCCCCTCCGCGTCATCTTGCCCAGCGCCTCCCCCGCGCCGTCCGCCGAGCGGCATCGGGGGAGCACGCTGTCGGGCGCCCCCTTGACGAGGAGACGGTCACCCACCACCATCGACATCCGTCGCCTGTGAGGATCGAACGGGAAGCGCTTAGCGGCAGGCGTGAGCCTCTCGTCCACCTCAACGTTGATCCCTAGCCTCCGGGCGAACGCATCGAGCGCCGCCTCCATCGGGTCGCCGCGGGCTACCCAGCGGTTTTCCTCTTTGATCGCCCTCCCGGTCGAGCACCGGACCGCGGCGTGTGCCAGCCTCCGCAGCGCGGGAAACGTCTCCTCTGCTGCCTCCACGCTGCCTTCAGGCTCGTATCCGGCACCGGAGACCCCTGCCCCACCGGCCGGCGTCCACGCCTCGACCACGGACATCTCATTGCGCGTGAGGGTGCCGGTCTTGTCCGTGCAGATGAAGGTGGTCGAGCCCAGGGTCTCGACCGACTCCAGATGTCTGACCAGAGCGTGCCTACCTGCCATGCGCTGGGCGCCCATCGCCAGAGACAGGGTGACGGTCGGGAGCAGCCCCTCGGGCACCAGGGCCACCGTTACGCCGATGGCGAAGAGAAACCCGGAGCTGGCGGGTGTCCCGATGAAGAGGGCAGTGACGAAGAAGACCACGCCGACGCCAACCGCGATCGCGGCCACCGTGCGCACCACCCGGTCGAGCTCCCTGGCGAGTGGGGTCCGGGGATGCCGGCTCGCCCTGGTAAGCTGCGCAATGCTCGCTAGCCTGGTCCCGGTGCCGGTGGCGGTCACGACGGCTATTCCCTCCCCCTCCACAACGAAGGTGCCGGCGAAGGCCGCCTCCTCCGGCTCGACGGAAACCGGCACGCTCTCACCCGTCAGCGTAGAAGTATCTATGCTCAAAGAGTGTGCCTCCAGCAGCCGAATATCGGCGGAGATGCGGTCGCCGGGGGAGAGCAGAATGACATCCCCGGCTACAAGCTCTCTGGCGTCCACCTCGACAACCGTTCCGTCGCGCAGCACAGTTGCCCTGCGAGGCAGCAGATCGCGGAGCCGCTCCGCCGCGCGTTCGGCCCGATATTCCTGTGCGAAGGCGAAGAGGCCGTTGATCACCACGACGATAAAGATGGCGACCCCGAGCTGGGGCATCCCTGCCACGAAGGCCAGAGCGCCGGCACTCCACAACAGCACGGCGAAGAAGTGGACCATCTGTGCCAGGAGCAAGCGCCACGCCGGCGGAGGCGGCGAGACGGGCAGGACGTTGTGACCATCACGCTCGAGCCGTGCCGCGGCCTCGGCGGCCCTCAGACCCCGCCGGGGGTCCGTTGAAGCGATCACCGAAGGCTCGTCACCAGGTTTCACAGGCATGCCTTGAGCCGAAACCGAGTAAATTCCTGGTCGC
>DASTQK010000292.1:0-4641 GCA_035761765.1 Rubrobacteraceae bacterium | reverse complement strand
AATCCAGTCGAGCCTCGTCGCTGCAAACGAAGTTTCGGAGCCAGAAGAAGAAGCGGTTCAGAGGAGGAGGGTCTTCAACTGACCAACACGAACGCTTGTGAGCGTATCGCCCCCTCACACAAGACGTAGAGGCAGTTGCCGGGTCGGAAACCGGCAAACAATGAGAAACGTGAGACACGAGAATCAGGCTTAGCTAGGGGAGTTCTGCGACCCCTTTGGCTCCAGCTGTTCACCCGGTTGTGCCTGGGCTAGTTTGCGGGCGAGGATGAAGCAGGTGTCTCGCCCGGGTATGGGAATAACTTCGATTCCCTCGAAGCCTGCCGCATCGAGCCACCCTCTGTACTGCTCTTCTGTGTAGGTGTCTCCAGAGTCTGTATTGACCACCATGTTCACGGCGAACAGCGCAGCCCCCCTGCTCACTCCCCTGATGAAGTCTCGTATCGCGATAAGCCCGCCGGGAGCTAAGGTTTCTGCCACCCGCTTTATGAGAGCCTGGTTCTCCTCGGGACCGTATATATGAGAGACGCTCCCGAGGTATACCGCGTCGAACGGACCTTCGGGCAGACCTTCGTTGAAGTCTCCGCCTACAGCGGAGAGGCCTGCCGCAGCCAGGTGCTCCTTCATCAGTTCGATTACCTCTGGCAAGTCGAGAACGGTTACCCGTGCCCCGCCTTCCGTGAAGGCCTCGGCGTAGGTGCCGGGGCCACCACCGATATCAAGGATGTGAGGATTCTCGGGCAAGCGAGAGAGCAATAGGTCAGCGACCGCCCGGACGCCGGGTTTGGCGAGGCGGCGCATGGAGTAGATAAATGTCTCTTTGCCTTGAGGTCCTTCTGTCGGCTCATCGTCTATGGGGGAGCCCGTCTTCAGTATCTCGGGCATCCGACCCCATTTCCGGATCAGCTCGAAGCGGTGCACGATCAAGCCCCCGGCATAGTCCGGATGGCTTCGGTCCAGCAGGGGACCGCGGTGATCTTGGAGCAACCGGAACCTGTTTTCATCTTCAGCGAGTACTCCGAGTTCGACCAGCGCAGAGAGCAAAGCATAGACGGCCCGCGGGCTCGCCCCAAGCTCCTTGGCTACTTCGTCGGCTGAACGGCTCCTGTCCGCAACCGCTTCTAGGATCCCCTCCCGCCTGGCGCTGCCCAGGATGACCGCTTCTTGCCAGCCTAACTCTGCGTACTCCATTGCTCCTTGTAAGCCTCCTCGCTGATTGTACTGTGATGCGCAGGAGCAGCTTGCCCCCGCAATGCTTCGCGGGAAGGAGATCGGGCCCCGCTTCGATGGCGGTCCGGCATCACTCGGGGAGAGCCGAGAGGATCCCGGCCATCCTGTACATGTGCGGGTCCAGGGGTCGTATCCTTCCCACGACCTGATCGAGGGGTAGTGTCACTACGAGCTCTCCGCTCAGCGCCACCATCACCCCCGACTCGCCCGCAGCTAGGGCCTCGATCGCCGCGGTACCGAACCTGGAGCCGAGTATCCTGTCGAAAGCGGTGGGATCGCCGCCCCTCTGGGCGTGCCCCACCACCGTCCGGCGCGACTCGTAGGTGCCCGTGGAGTTGACGTACTCGTCGAACTCTGCCGCGGAGAGTTTGGCCCCCTCGGCAGCCACGACGATGAAGTGGGACTTGCCCTGGTCGTAGGCTTTCCTCATGAACCCGATCAAATCCTCGGGGTCGGGCTCGAATTCGGGCACCAGTACCGCCTCCGCACCTCCCGCTATCGCGCTCATGAGCGCCAGGTAGCCGCAGTTCCTGCCCATGACCTCTACCACGTGCGCCCGATTGTGGGAGCTCGCGGTGTCTTTGATGCGGTCTATGGTCTCGAGTGCCGTGTTGAGCGCCGTGTCCACGCCTAGGGCTATCTCGGTACCCCAGACGTCGTTGTCTATGGTCGCCGGGATGCCCACCACCTTGACCCCGCGTTCGCTCAGCTTCATGGCCCCGGTGAGGCTCCCCTCGCCCCCTACGACCACAAGCGCCTCCAGCCCGGCCTCCTCGAGCACGTCCACCGCCCGCTGCTGTCCCTCCGGGGATTGGAACTCTTTGGAACGCTGGGTGCCGAGCACCGTGCCGCCCCTTCCGATGATGCCCCCGAGCCTTCGGCGGTCCACCGGGGAGATGCGCCCCTCGAGGAGCCCCTTGTAGCCGCTCTCCACCTTCATGGGCTGCCAGCCCATCGAGAAGGCCGTACGGGCGACGGCTCGCACGGCGGCGTTCATGCCCGGGGCGTCACCCCCGCTGGTCAGGATGGCCAACTTCACGCCGATGATCCTCCTCTCTCGCTTGTAAGATGTCACTAATAGCCGCCCGGGCCGCCACGCGCAAGGTGGTCTCGTGCCGGTGCGCGGAACCCACCGCGGATAGCGGCAAACAAGTGCACAGCTCCTGCCGCTAGTGCCTGAATACCCCTGCGAATGACGGGAGGGCCGTAAACGACGGGTTATCGAATGGATCGCCTCCATCCAGGCAATCAGAGATGAGTTTGCGCTGCATTGCATGAATTTATCGCTTCGGGCGCTCGTCCATCGACAACCGCGCGGAGCGTGCTTCGATCTCCGTTAGACGGCGCATCCGGCATCGGAGTAAAATACCCTGGGGCAGATGTTTTGGCTTGACGTAGCCCGCGGTGCCCGCGACGTGGAGACGGGGTGTCTGGGGAAGCGACAGAAGAGCGCATTGGCGCCTCGGGTGAGGGACCCGCCGAAGCGCCGGCGAGCACCCGTCCGTGGGCCGTACGTTACGGGGTGGCGGTGGTCGCCGTGGCGCTGGCGCTCCTGCTCCAGAGTCTGCTGATCCCGCTGTTCGGCGCGAGCCCCAACGCCAGTCCCTTTATGGCGTTCTTCGCCGCCGTTGTGGTAGCCGCCTGGTTCGGTGGCCTCGGACCGGGGCTGCTGGCAACCGGTCTCTCCGCCTTATTGAGCTGGTACTTCTTCCTCTCTCCGCAGTACTCGTTCGACCTCAGAGGGTTCGGGCCGGGTCTGCGCCTGATCGTGTTCGTGGCGGAGGGGGCAATCATCGGGTTGCTGGCGGGGAGCATGCACTCTTCCCGGCGGGAAGCCGAGACGAGGGCGCGGGAGTTCGAGACCAGCGAGCTGGAGGTCAAGGCTCGGGCTCGCCAGCAGGCGGCGATCGCCGAGCTCGGCCAGCGGGCACTTGGCAGCACGGATCTTCAGCAGCTAATGGAGGATGCGGTCCAGTTGGTGACCGACATCCTGGATGTCCAGCACTCCAAGGTGTTGGAGCTCCTCCCGGGCACCGAGGAGCTCGTGTTGAGGGCTGGCGTAGGCTGGGAAGAGGAGCTGGTGGGCCGGGCTACGGTCGGAGCCGGACGCGACACCCAGGCGGGGTACACTCTCCTCTCGGAGGAGCCGGTGATCTGTGAGGACCTGCGTTCCGAGGAGCGCTTCACGGGGCACCGCTTGCTTCACGATCATGGGGTGCTAAGCGGCATGACGGTGATCATCAGGCCCGACCGACGACCGTTTGGCGTCCTGGGTGCGCACGCGAGGGAACTCAGGGTATTCACCGAGGACGACGCCAATTTTCTCAGAGCGGTGGCCAACGTGCTCGCCACGGCCATCGAGCGCGAGCGGGACGAGGAGAAGCAGCGCTTCCAGGCCGACACCGGCGCACTGCTCTCCTCCTCGCTGGACTACCGGGTGACGCTAAGGAGCGTGGCGCGCCTGGTGGTGCCTACGCTCGCGGACTGGTGCGCCGTGGACGTCCTGGAGGATGGCTCCATCGAGAGGCTGGCGGTGGAGCACCAGAATGCGGATAAGGTAGCCCTCGCCCTCAAGTTGCAGGAGCATTACCCGCCTGACCCCGAAGCCTCCAGCGGGGTGCCCGCGGTGCTCAGGACGGGCCGTGTCGAGTTCTATCCCGAGATTACAGACGAGATGCTCCAGGCCGCAGCCATCGACGAGGAGCACCTCGAGCTACTGCGCGAGATCGGGTTCACCTCCGTGATATTTGTGCCGATGAACGCGCGTGAGAGGACGCTTGGGGTGGTCACGCTGGTCTCGGCCGAGTCGGGCCGCAGGTATGAGGAGGCAGATCTCGACCTCGCTGAGGAGCTCGCCCGCAGGGCGGCGCTGGCTGTAGACAACGCCAGGCTCTACAAGGAGGCACAGAGGGAGATCGCCGAGCGGGAGTGGGCTCAGGCCGAGCTGCGGAGCTCGAGGGACGAGCTACAAATAATCCTCGAGGGGGTTGCGGACGGCGTAACTGCTCAGGACCCTACGGGGCAGATCGTCTACGCCAACGAGGCGGCGGCGAGGATGATCGGCTACCCTTCTGGCCAGACCCTGATCGAGGCGCCGCTCCGCGAAGCGATGGAGAAGTTCGAGTTGCTGGACGAGGAGGGAGATCCCTTCCCGCTCGAGAGGCTTCCGGGGCGCAGGGCGCTCGCGGGTGAGGTAGGGCCCGATGAGATCTTGCGCTTCCGCGTCCTGGCGACGGGCGAGGAGCGGTGGTCCATCGTCAGGGCGACGCCCGTCTTCGACGAGCAGGGCAACCTCAAGGACGAGACCTCGAAGAAGCTGATCGGGCAGCTGCTGAAGGCCCTGATCGAGAAGGTGAAGCTGCTCAAGCCGGCGATGAAGGCCGCGGCTTAGTTGCCGACTACGGAAGAAAGGCC
>DASTQK010000291.1:0-7068 GCA_035761765.1 Rubrobacteraceae bacterium | reverse complement strand
CACCGCTTCCCCAAGTCCCAGGGCCGCGTTGATGACGAGCTCGTCCCGCGCGCCGCTCAGGGGGTTGGCAGTGAACAGGATGCCGGATACCTGAGCGGCTACGAGCCGCTGGACCACGACGGCGATGGCGGCCCGGTCGTGGTCGAAGCCCTGGCGCTCCCGGTAAGCTATGGCGCGCGCCGACCACAGCGAGGTCCAGCAGCGGCGCACCGCTTCAAGCAGCCGGTCCTCGCCGCGGACGTTCAGGAAGCTCTCCTGCTGACCTGCGAAGCTAGCACCTGGCAGGTCCTCCGTGGTCGCACTGGAGCGTACCGCCACGGCAGGGTCATCCCCCTCAAGACCGGCATAAGCCTCAAAGATGGCCGTGGAGATCTCTCCGGACACCTCCGCACTCGAGAACAGAGCCCCGATCTTCTCCGAGGCGTTCGTCAGCGTCTCGGGTTTCGAAGCGTCAACCCCCTTGAGTGCGGCCCTGATTTTGTCCTTTAGATCGTTCTCGGCGACAAACCGCTCGTAGGCGGCGGTACTCACGTGGAAGCCTCCGGGCACGGGCATGTGCGCCCGAAGGAGCCGGGCGAGGGAGATTCCCTTGCCACCCACGGTCTCGAGCGTGGCCCGCCGATCACCGAGGGGTAGCACGTATTCGTGCGCCACTGGGCCCATTTCTCACGCAGTCGCCAACGGTGGTGTCGTGCTGAGAGTATAGCGGGGTCGTGGCAGGTATTCCCAAGCGCCGTTAGGTCTCGTCGGGACCCGAGAGGAATGCAAGCACGCGCTCGTTTACCCGTCCGAGCACCGCCTTCGAGGGGATGTGACGGCAGCCTTCGAGGAACTCGGCCAGGGCGAGGTTTGGGAAGATTTTCCTCGCCCTTGGGAGGACCGCCCAGGCGGGGAAAAATGCGTCTTCCTCGGAGGCGAACACCGCCACCGGCCCCCTGAAGCCCTCGAGCTCTCCCTCGGTGGCCATCCTTGGGAGCCGGACGTCCAGCCGGAGGTGCCGGTAGACAGCCCCGAGCTGCCGGACGGCGGGGCCGAAGACGGGATCCTCGGGCTCCGTTAGCAGGGTCCTCGCCGCGCGCAAGAGTCGCTCCTCCGTGGGCCGGAGGCGGTAGAGGAGCATGGGGGCTACGACCTCGATGAGCATCCGCGAAACCTGGCCCGCGGCTATGCCAGCGGGGGAGACGAGGGCCGCCCTAGTGACGCGCTCGGAAGCCAGGCCCATGGTCCTTATGGCGAGACCCGCCCCGTAAGAGAGGCCGACGAGTGGAGCGCGCTCGAGACCGAGGCCGTCGAGGACGTCCTCCACCCAGAAGGCGTGGCTGTCTCCCTTCGGCGAGGGTCGAACCTGCGCGCTCATTCCCGGCTGGCCGACGATGTCGGGTGCGTAGAGGCGATGGTGCCTCGCCAGCGGCAGGAACCACCCAAGGCAGGTAGGGTTCAGGAAGTTGCCACCCGGGAGGAAGACGACGGGCGGGGCGCCCTCGGGGCCGAGCGCAAGGATGTGCGTATCACCGAGGCGTGTGCGGAGTGACAGCCTCTCGTAGCCGAGGTCCAACGCGGCAAGCGCCTCGGCGTAGAGCGCCCGCATCCGCGCCTCGCCCTCATGGGACTTGTAGATGGATCCGGGCGTAGAGCACCTCCCACGGGGGAATCCGACGCGTCAAGTCAGTTTCGCAGGCCTCGATATCTCGTGCCGGTCAATGACATATGCGCGGGAACGCATACTGCGCCGGACGTCGCCTGCTCTGTAAAATGGTCAAGTGAGTCCAATAGAACTACCCTTGTGCAGTTCTCATCGTGTCCCAGACCGCAGACGACCCGCGAGCTGGCCTCTTTCCTCTCCGGCGAAGGCGAGCAGGGCATGGCCGGGTCGCGTCTGGAGCCTGGACCGGGAGCCCGACGTGCTAGACCTGCTACCGGAGGCATAACTTGGCGAGACCCGGACTATACGAGGACTTGCGGCGAGGAGTCCGCGAGGTGTGCGCGGACTTCCCGGACCGCTACTGGCGCGAGCTCGACGCGAGACGCGAGTACCCTGAAGCCTTTGTCGAGGCGATGACGAAGAGCGGCTACCTCGGCGCGCTCATCCCGAAACAATACGGTGGGTTGGGTCTGACCCTCACCGAGACGACGATCATCCTCGAAGAGATCAACCGCTCCGGAGGCAATGCCCAGCCAGCCCACGCCCAGGTGTACGTGATGGGCACCATGTTGCGTCACGGCTCGGAGGCGCAGAAGAGGGAGTACCTGCCGAAGATAGCGAGCGGCGAGCTGAGGTTGCAGGCATTCGGCGTGACCGAGCCGGAGGCCGGGACCGAGACGACCTCCTTGAGAACGACCGCCGTGCGAGAAGGCGATCATTACATCGTCAACGGGCGAAAGATCTACATCTCCCGCGTCCGGCAATCGGATCTCATGGTCCTGCTTGCCCGTACGACGCCGCTCGATCAGGTACAGAAGAAGTCCGAGGGACTCTCCGTGTTCCTCATCGGGCTGCGCGAGGCCGTAGGCGACGGGCTGACGGTAAAGCCCCGGCGCGTGATGATCAACAACGAGACCAGCGAGCTCCTTTTCGAGGACCTGCGCATCCCGGCGAGCGGCCTGATCGGTGAGGAAGGCAAAGGCTTCCGCTACATCCTCGACGGCATGAACGCGGAGCGGATCCTCATAGCCGCCGAGTGCGTCGGCAACGGACGGTGGTTCGTGGACAGGGCGACCGCCAGAGCGAAGGAGCGCGTAGTCTTCGGCCGTCCGATAGGGCAGAACCAGGGCATCCAGTTCCCCATAGCCCGGGCGCACATAAGCGTGGAGGCCGCCGACCTGATGCGCTTCCGGGCAGCGGAGCTGTTCGACCGCGGAGAGCCTTGCGGTGCGGAGGCGAACATGGCCTTGCTGTTGGCCGCGGACGCCTACTGGGAGGCGGCCAACGCCGCGATGCAGACCTTCGGCGGCTACAGCTACGATGCAGAGTACGACGTCGAGCGCAAGTTCCGCGAGACTCGTCTCTTCCAGGTCGCGCCCATCTCTACCAACCTCATCCTCTCTTATGTAGCGGAGCACGTTCTCGGACTGCCGAGGTCTTTCTGATGCTGCCGCTCGAAGGAGTAACGGTCGTCTCCCTGGAACAGGCGGTGGCGGCGCCATTCGCCACCCGCCAGCTCGCGGACCTCGGCGCGCGGGTGATCAAGGTCGAACGCCCGCAGGTAGGCGACTTCGCGCGCGGATACGACAGGACGGTGAAGGGCCTGGCAAGCCATTTCGTCTGGCTCAACCGCTCCAAGGAGTCCCTGACCCTCGATCTCAAGCACGACGGAGCCAAGGAGGTGCTGAGCCGCCTGATCGAAGGGGCCGATGTATTCGTCCAGAACCTCGCGCCGGGCGCGACGGGGAGGCTCGGCTTCGGGGCCGGGACGCTGCGGGAGAGAGATCCGCGCCTCATCGTCTGCGACGTCTCCGGCTACGGCTCCTCCGGGCCGTACCGCGACAAGAAGGCCTACGACCTCCTGGTGCAGTGCGAGGCCGGCCTCGTCTCGATCACCGGCACCCCCGATACTCCCTCGAAGGTAGGGGTCTCCATCGCGGACATAGCCTGCGGCATGTACGCCTACTCCAGCATACTCGCGGCGCTCCTGAGACGCGGGCGCACCGGCGAGGGGGCGACCATCGAGATCTCGCTCTTCGAGGCGCTGGCCGAGTGGATGGGCTTCCCCGCCTACTTCACCATGTACGGCGGCAAGGAGCCGCCGAGGAGCGGGGCTAGCCACGCTGCTATCGCGCCTTATGGCCCCTTCCGGTGCGGCGACGGGGAGGTGATCTTCCTCGGCATCCAGAACGAGCGGGAGTGGGAGAGGTTCTGCGAGACGGTGCTCGGGCGTCCCGAGATGACGAACGACGAGCTCTTCACCAGCAACTCGGAGCGCGTCGAGAACAGGGACGTCCTGCACCAGGAGATCGAAGCCATCCTCGAGAGGCTTTCGTCCGAGGAGGCCATAGAACGCCTCGACGGAGCGAAGATAGCCAACGCCCGGATGAGGACCGTCCGGGCCTTCCTCGACCACCCCCAGCTCGAAGCCCGAAACAGGTGGAGGGAGGTGGAATCCCCGGTCGGTCCTCTGCGCGCGCTCGTGCCGCCGGCGACCATGAATGGCGCGGAGCCGGTCATGTCCCCGATCCCTGAAGTCGGGGAGCACACCGGCAAGATACTCACCGAACTCGGCTACGACGAGGACGCCGTAGCCACCTTGCGGCGGTCCGCGGCCATCTAGGCGCTTGCGGCGCGGGCTTCGGGATGAGAGATTGGCGATGTGAAGACTGAAGGACGGCTTGATCCCACGCCCTGGGCGCGGGCCTGGGAGCGGATAGACGCGGACTTCGACGGTCACCTGGGGGAGATACGGCGCTTCCTGCGGCGTCCGACCGTCTCCGCCTCAGACGACGATATGCTGGCCGGCGCCGAGGACGTGGCCGCCCTGATCGAGGGCGCAGGCGGCAGCGCCGAGATCATCTCCACACCCGGACACCCAGCGGTCCTGGGCCGCATCGAGGGCGACGGCCCCACCCTCCTGCGCTACGGGATGTACGACGTACAGCCTGCTGATGAGCCCGGATGGTCCTCGCCTCCCTTCGCCGCCGCCACGGCCGAGGTGCCCGGGGCCGGCCCGAGCGTCGTGGCGCGCGGCGCCGCCAACTCCAAGGGTGCTCTGGCCGCCTTCTTGCTGGCTGTGGCCTCGGCGAGCCGGGTCTCGGACCTCCCGGTCGGGATGGTCTTGCTGGTGGACGGCGAGGAGGAGCTGGGGAGCCCGCATCTTCCCGAACTAATCTCCGCCCGCCGCGGCGAGCTCGCCGCCGAGACCGCCTTCGATCTGGACCTGACCGCCGACAGGCGGGGCGTCGCGGAGGTCTACCTCGGCTGCAAGGGGATCGTGTCGTTCGTCCTGAGCTGCTCGGGCGGCGAGTGGGGCGGCCCCGTGGGACGCGCGCTGCACTCGAGCGAGGGGCCCGTGATATCCTCTCCTGCCTGGTCGCTGGTGCGCGCCCTGGCCGCGCTGGTCGAGGACTCCCGGCGGGGCGCTCTGGACGGCCTCCCTGCCGGGCAAGTCCCCGCCTCCGATGAGCAACTGCTGGAGGCGCTGGCGCGCGACTTCGACCCGGACGCCCACCTCGAGGAGACGGGCGCGCTCGCCTACCGCGGCCCCTCTGACGCCCGCTCGATACTGAAGGCGCTGATGTACGAGCCCGCCGTGAACCTCAACGGCATCTCTTCCGGCAGCCTCACAGGAAAGACGATCCTGCCGCACGAGGCCACCGCCGTGCTCGACGTGCGCGTCCCCTACGGGACCGGGATCGAACGCCTCCTCACCGGCATCGAGAGGAGCGTCGCGCGCTCGGCCCCCGAGGTGAGGGTGGAGAGGGTGCAAATCTGCCCTCCGGCGCGCACGACCGCCGGCTCGCCGGTTGCGCGCGCCATGGTCGACTCCCAGCGCGACGTGGGACGACCGCCGCGGGTCTGGCCCTCGGCTCCCTGGTGGGCGCCTTTCTACCTGTTCGAGGAGGAGCTGGGGATCCCCTTCGCGAGCGGAGGCGCGGGGCACGCAGGCGGCGCGCACGCGGCCAACGAGTACGCGACCATCAAAGGCCTGAGGGAGCACATGCGCCAGTCCGTGGCTTTCTTGCACCGCTTCGCCCAGGAGACCGCTGAGCAAGCGCGATGATCGGGTTGCGGCCCTCCTCCGACCCCCGATACCCTGAGAACCCGAGAACCTATAGACCTTCGGAGGCATCGATATGTGGTCTGAACCACTCGAGTTCGGGAAGCTCACCTGGCCCGAGGTGGCGCGGGCAGCAGGTGAAGGGCGCGTCCCTATCGTGCCCATCGGGACGCTCGAGGACCACGGGCGCCACCTGCCCATCGACACCGACGTGGTGCTGGTCGAGGCGGTGTGCAGGGGCGCCGCCGAGCGGTTGCCCGCCCAGACGGTGCTGCTGCCGCCCATCGTGCACGGCTACTCGCCGCACCACATGGACTTTCCGGGGACGATCTCGATCCGGTGGGACACCTTCTGCCGCTACTGCACGGACGTCGCACTCTCGCTCGTGCGCCACGGCTTCGAGCGGGTGCTCATGGTCAACGGCCACGGCTCTAACCAGAACCTGGTCGAGACCGCGGCCCGGCTGGCCATGGTGGAAGAGCCGTCCTCGCTCGTCGCCGCCTCCTTCTACCTGGTCTCGGAGCGCAGCGCGCGCGTGATCGAGGAGACAAGGGACTCGGACCGGGGCGGGATGGCTCACGCCTGCGAGCTGGAGACTTCGATGTACCTGCACCTGCAGCCGCAGGCTGTGGATATGTCCCAGGCGGTAGACGAGCGCGGCTACCCAGAGACCGGGCACGCCTGGATGGACTGGTCGGACGGGCCCCTGAAGCTGATGCCTTGGTGGTCCTCGTTCTCGGAGTCCGGCGTCCAGGGCGACGCCACCCGCGCCACCGCCGCCAAGGGCGAGGCCCTCTTCGAGGCCGCAACAGAGGAGATCGCCGGCTTCGTGAAGGAGCTTCGAAGCCTCCCGCTCCCTCGGAGAAAGGATCACCATTGACCATTAAAGGCCGTGTCCTGCGTCCGGGGGGCACGATCGGGGTCCCCGCTCCGGCGAGCCCCTATCACAACCGCAGCGAGGTGCTGCGCGGGGTCGAGTGGTGGGAGAGCCAGGGCTACAGGGTCAGGCTGGGTCGCAACGTCTTCGCCCGCGACGCTTACGTGGCCGGGCACCCGAAGAGCCGGGCCCAGGATATCGTGGACCTGTTCACCGACGACGAGGTCGACGTCGTGCAGTGTTTCCAGGGCGGCTACGGCTCGGCGCAGACCATCGAGTACCTCGACTTCGATGCCATCCAGGCCAACCCCAAGGCCTTCATCGGCTACTCGGATATCACCGCGCTGCACACCGCGCTACGGCACCACACGGAATTGGTGACCTTCTACGGTCCCGGCCTGGCCGGGGTCAACGACCGCGAGACCAAGCCCTTCACCCGGGAGCGGCTGCTCGAGGCCCTGACCTCCAGTGAGGCTCTGGGCG
>DASTQK010000290.1:0-9761 GCA_035761765.1 Rubrobacteraceae bacterium | reverse complement strand
GGGGATGGCTATCCTCCCGATCGCGGCGGAGGTAGCGGGGCTCGAACCGGTCAGGGCGGCGAAGACCGAGCACGCCATCACCGAGCTCATGGCCAGCCCGCCGGGGAGCCGGCCAATCCACACGTGCGCGGCCTCGAGCAGATCCTGGCTCGCTTTGGAGTGGCCAAAGACCGCACCCATCAAGACGAAGAGCGGGATGGCCAGCAACCCGAAGTCGTTCAGCGAGGCGAATACGAAATCGGCGAAGAAGGCGAACTCCTCCGGCCTGAGGAAGAGCACGATGGAGATCATCGCGGTCAGGCCCAGCGCGAAGGCAACAGGTATACCTATGGCAAGCGTCAACAGCAAGATCAAGCCGACGATGGCCCCTATCGTCAAAGCGCTCAATGGTTCCGACCTCCCTCGAGATCCTCATCCGCCGGCTGGTCGTTGCCTCTCAGCCGTTGAAATCCCTGGACCACTATGACCAGGTATTGAAGCGCGATAAGGGTCATTCCAAGCGGCACGATCAGATACGGGTAGGTCAGCGGCACGTTCCACGCGGTGCCCGAGGTCCTGCCCGCCTCGGCGGTCTCCCACCACAGAAAATAGGCGATGACGGCCACGACCGCGACGAACAGGAGACCCAGGACCGAAGCCAACAGCCTGACGTAAAGTTGGGTCTTCTCCGGCAAGCGCTCTACGATCAGCGAGAGGTTCACGTGATCGCCGTGCTTGAGCCCGTATGCGCCGCCCACGAAGGCTGCGAACATCAAGAAGTAGGTCGACAGCTCCAGCTGCCACACGGTAGAGGCGCCGAGCACGTACCGGAGAAAGACGCCGTAACAGACTACCAACATTGAGATCAGGATCAGTACGGCGCTCGCGTAACCCGCGAGCTCGGAGAGCCGATCTATGTAGCTAAGGAATTCAGACCTCCGGTTTCCCGGTCCGCTCACGCGAATACCCCCTCGACGATACTTCGAGGGGCGGGCGCTGCAATGGCGCCCGCCCTCCTACCCTACTTGTCCGGCACCTGGCTGGCGAGCTCGATCAGTTCCTGACCACCCTCTACCTCACCGGCGAAATTCTCCCAGACCGGCTGGGAGGCCTTCTGCCACTCCTCGAAGGACCGGTCGTCCATCTGCACGACGTTCACGCCCGCTTCCTCGAACTCTTCGTCGACGCGGACATCATCTTCCTCCGAGGCGGTGTAGGCGTAATCTTGCAGCCCGGCGCCAACCTCCTCGAAGATCTTCTGCTGCTCGGGCGTCAACTCCTCGAACTGCTCTGTGCTGATAATCAGGGGCTCGAACATGAACCAGAACGTGTTCCCACCCGTGGGAGACGTGTAGGACTCGACCTGCTCGTAGAGCCTGTACGAACTGAACGAAGAGGTGGACGTTACCGCGCTGTCGAGGGTTCCGGTCTGCATGGCATTGTAGATCTCCGAAGAGTCCATGCTAGCGAGCCCGAAACCAACCCGCTCGAGCATCTCCTCCACCCTCGGACCCGCGGCGCGAGTCACCGTCCCGGACTTCACATCGTCGGGAGAGACTACAGGGTCTCCTTTCTTGACCCCGATCGCGCCCGCGTTCCAGACCCAGGTGAGGATCTTGACCCCGTTCTCCTCGGTCATCTGCTCTACCTTGTTGCCGATCTCCGCGTCCTGCCAGTTCTGCGCCTGGGCGTGGTTGCGCACCATCGCGGGCATCAAGGTGATGCTGAACGCCGGCACGTCGCCCGAAGCGTAGTCGAGCGGGTAGACGGACATATCTGTGGTTCCCTGCTCCATGGCCTGGTACTGTTGCTCGGGGTCCTCTATGAGAGAGTTGTTGGGGTAGATCTTGATAGTCACGTCTCCGTTGGTTTTCTCCTTTACCTGCTGGGCGAACCTCTGCGCCAGTACAGCGCGAAAATCACCCTCGCCCTCGCTCGCGCCGGGCCACTGGTGAGACAGGCGCAGCGTTACCCCGCCGTCGCCTCCCCCGCTCTCCGCAAGCCCGCAGCCGACCAGCAAGCCGACCAGCAAGACCGCTCCTATGCCGGACAGAAATCTCCGTCTCAGGGTCCCCATCTTCTCTCCTCACTTCGATAGCCAAGATCGAAATTCTGGTACTACCGACTTAGTGAAACCGCTACGCCAGACACGCCGTGCTTGTGGCCAGACCGTGTCGCTTACGCCGCGTTCTCCTCCTATCCTCTTTTGCCCCTCCCCCAGACGGCGGTTGACCGCCCAAGTAACTTTGCCAGCATAGCCGAATTGTTCTTTTTCGGTCAAGGATGCTCGACCTCCTGGACGCACATCACTCCGGGCGGGAACCCGGCGCCTCTCAGGAGGAGCTCTCGGCGCGGGAGAGCGGGCTCTCATCGGAGGCTCGGAGTCCGAACTGCGGTTCGTATGGCAGAGAAGCGCCAGCGAACCGTCGCGCATCATCTCAACGCGCCTCGCTCGGATCGGTGGCGGGCGATGAGGGTAGCGGCCGAGCCAACCCCGGCATCGCCGACGGCGATGGCACGTGCCTCAGGGAAGGCGTCCGCGGCGAGACGGGCGAGAACGTCGCCGGGCGGCAGCTCGACGAAGAGCCGGACACCGAGCTCGAAGAGCAGGGTTGTGGCGTCGTGCCAGCGGACCGGCCGCTCTACGCTTCGGGCGAGGTCGTTACGGATCTCTTCGGGGTCACGCAGCGCGCGGCCGCCGACGTTGCTCACGTACGGGACGGTCGGCGGGTTCACCCGAACACCGGCGAGAGCGCTCTCGAGCTCGGCCGCGACAGGAGCCATGAGCGGCGTGTGCGAGGGAGTGGGAACGGCGAGGCGCCGGGCGTGGCGGGCGCCGTGCTCGCGCGCGAGGACCAGCACCCGTTCCAGGGCGTCATCCGCGCCGGAGACGCCGACCTGCAACGGCGCGTTGACGTTCGCCACGTAGACCGGCGTCCCGGACTCGGCGGCGAGACGGGATACAGTCCGCTCGTCCAGTCCGACAATGACACCCATGCCGTATCCGTGCGGGTAGGCTTCTTGCATGGCGTGGGCCCGCAGGTCGACAAGTCGCAGCGCGTCCGGGTAAGCGAGCGCGCCGGCGGCCACGGCGGCGGCGAAGGCGCCGACCGAGTGGCCGGCCACGAAGTTTGCATCGCCGCCTCCTTCGACAAGTATGCGGGCGGTAGTGGCACCGGCGATGAGCAGGGCGAGCTGGGCCGCAATCGTCGAGCCGAGCTCCTCGGGGGTGTCCAGCTCCAGCACGTTGCGGCCGAGCGCGTCGGCAGCCTCTGAGATCATGGCGTGAGCCACCGGATGATCCGGCAATTCGTGCAGCATGCCCGGACGCTGCGAGCCCTGGCCGGGAAACAGGAACGCGACGCTCATGCGCTCCGCAGATCCATAGCAACTTCTCGCCACGGGTCGCGGGTGAGCCTCGGCCCGTCCGGCGTGCGCAGCAGGACCAACCCGCCGCGGGAGTACTCGGCCAGCGCCACAGCCCCGGCGCCCGCGTCGATCTGAGCGTCGACGCGGGCCGCCAACCGGTCCAGATGATCCGCTATCTCTCGCGCTCGTTCGCGAGGCCAGCGCTCCGGCGCCCGGACTACGACGTCGAGGTCGCTGGCGGCGCCCGCCACACGAGCGCCGGTGGCCAGCTCGAAGCCGATGCTGCCGGTCGGACCCCAGGCGAGCCCAAGCGAGGCGAACAGTTCGTCGACCGCGCCCAGGACCCGCAATGGAGATACCTGGCGCGCGCGGGTCCCGTGGCGCCAGCCCCGCGCGGCGGCGAGGTCCTCCGGGGCAACTCGTGCAGCGACGGCGTCCGGCGCCAGCAAGGCGGCGAACCGCTCGCTCCGCGTGTGCCCCCGCACCCCGACGGGGATGAGGCCGGCCGGCGCATGGGCGCGACGTACCACGACCCAGGGCGTTTCGATGAGCGACGCAGACACCCAGGCCGGGGCGGAGGCCTCGTGGCGCAACCCGGCGCCGCTTCTCAGACGCAGTAGATCGTGCGGTCTCACTCGTCCCACTCCTCGGTGAGCCGCTCCCGGACCCGCAGGCTCGCGCCCCGGTTTTTTCGGGCCTCGGGGGATGCGAGCCGGCTCGACAGATCGGCAGCGCCGTCGCCGCGGGCAGAGGATATCGCCTCTGCGAGAGCGCCACGCACCGCCTCGACGCCCTCTGCGTCCGGCTCGTCGGCGTTCACTCCCTCGATGAGGCGATGGAGCGCACCGAGCCGGGAGAAGGAGGCGATGTCGTAGGCTGTGGCGGGCACCTCGCGGGAGATATCGTCCAGCTCCTCCACCGTGCGCCGGGTGACGCGGGCGGTCGAGCGCTTGGACATGACCTGGACGGCGACGCCGGGAGCCTCGAGCGCGAGGATGCGCTCTGCCTGCATACCGTGCGCGAGGAACGCGCCGGAGATCGCCTGCCCCACGACGAGCGCCACGACCGGGTGTCCAGCCAGGCGGGCCGTGGCGTAGGCGTCGACGGCCGCCGCGAGCGCCAGGTGCAGTCCCAGCAGCTCCTCGCGGTACCCGTAGGGCTGGCCGGGCACATCGACGACGGAGACGAGGGCCCTCCCGCCCCGGTCGGCTACGACCTCGCGCACATACCGGGCGAGCGCCCAGCCTTCTTCCAGGCCGAGCTCGCCGCCCAGCGCGCGGGAGAACCGCGCGCTGGGGTTGGGGACGACGGCAAGGAAGCGCGCGTGCTCGCCGCCCACAGACCCGTCCGCGCACAGCACGGAAGCCGGCTCGTCCTCCCCGGGAGTCCCGGCCAGGGCCTCGAACCAGGTCCTGCCCCTGCTCATCTGCTCTCCCACCTGGCGCGCAAAGCCTGGCCGTCGAGATGTTCGGATACATCGATCCCGGCCAGCCGGGCTTCGTAGCGTCCGACCTGTTCGCTGCGGTGCTCTGCGGGCACTCCGGCGCCGAACGCGTTCCGGAGTGCGCCGTAAATCGCAGCGACGTCGTCCTCGACGAGGATGTCCGCGAAGCCGGTGGCGACGCGTTGCTCGCCGCCGATCGTCTCCCAAACCAGACGCCGGTCGTCGGAGTCGAGCTCCGCGACACCGGCCTCCTGCTCTATCACCTGCGGACCGTTGAGACCGAGTCGACCCTCCCGGGTCATGACCACGCAGGTGCACAACCCGGCTGCTATCGCCATGCCGCCGAAGCACCCCACCATGCCAGCCACCACGCAGACCACCGGGACATAGGAGCGCAGCGCCACGATCGCCGCGTGTATCTCGGCCACGGCTAGCAACCCGAGGTTGGCCTCCTGCAGCCTGATGCCGCCCGTCTCCAGGAGCAACACGGGACGGACGGGTTTGCCGCCCTCGGCGTCGCGCAGTGCCAGCTCGAGCGCACCGGCTATCTTCGAGCCGGAGACTTCCCCGATGCTGCCCCCCTGGAAGAGCCCCTCGACTGCGAGCACGACCGCTCTCTCACCGCCGAGCTCGCCGCGGGCTACCACCACTCCGTCGTCGCACGCAGGCACCACGCCCTGTGGTTCAAGGTGTGGAGATTCCAACCGCTCGAAAGGCCCGATCAACTCCCGGCTGGTGCCGGAGTCGAGCAGCGCGATCGCCCTCTCACGGGCGGAGAGCTCGGTGAACCTCGTCTTGATCCGCGTCGGCACGGTCACGCCCGGCTCTCCTCCACGGCCTGGGCGAGCCGGAGGGCGACGGTGCCGGGCGTGGCGCCGGAGTCGTTGATCTCGACAGCAACAGCGAGATCGTTGCGGGCGAAGAAGCGGTCGAGTACGGCTTTCCAGACTTCCCCGAACCCGTCGGCGCTGGTGCGCACCCTAACGTGGGCCTGTTCGTCTGGCGATGGTTCGAGCAGGACCTCGAGGTCACCGGAGCCGACGACGCCGACGTGCGCACGACGCGGCACGGGCTGCGAGGCCGGGTAGTCGAAGCTCAGCGTTTCCATATCAAGCTACCTCCTCGAGGAAGGGGTCGGTGGCGCGATCTAGGGCGTCCAGGAACAGAGCGGCCGCGAGCAGGTCGGCGCTACCACCCGGCGCCGCGTTATGGCCTAGCAACGCCGCCTCCAGCGACCGCAGCGCGCGACGACCCGCCGCGGTACCGCTACCCCCGGCTTCGAGCACCGCCCGGGCTCCGGCATGAGCGTCCCGCAGGGCAGCGCGGCCGCCACGGTGCAGCAAGCACGTGTCGTCTACATTGGCGACCAGGGCGACTAGCGCGTCGAGGCGGGCGACCCGCTCGGTGCGCCCGGCTTCGCGAGCGTCCCGCAGCGCCGGCAGCGCGACACCGACGACGTGGGGAAAACCCTGCCTCGCCTCTCCGCGCGCCCCCGCCACGCCGTAGCGCCTCGCGACCACGGAGCCGTGAGACGTCTCCTTCGGCGCGTGCCGGTCCGGGAAGTTCGCCACCCGCCCTGCGAGCGCCGCGATCTCCGCCGGCGGAGCCTCGGGCGGCGCCATGGCCGCGGCGGCAATCAGCAGGCCGAGGGCCCAGATCGCGCCGCGGTGCGTGTTGACGCCGCGGGTGGCGGCGAACATGGCCACCTCGCCGCGCCGCCCTATGGCGGCCAGATCCTCGCGCAGCCGCCTGCTCGGTTCGCAACGGTGAGCTCGGGCCGCTAGAGCCCCGAAGGTGGTACGCAGCGTGCCGGAGGAATGCCGCATCAGCTCAAGGTCCATATCGGGGTGCGCGCCGCCGCCCCGGCGGTCTACCAGAGCCGGCTTGGGCGTGAGCTCCGCCTCCTCGACGAGGGCGCGCACCGCCAGCTCGGCCATGCCCCTCGCACTTACCCCAACCGTTACGCCCTCAGTCTGCACGCTGCCCCTCACGGGCTCCAGAACCTGTCCGGAGGTCTGTACAGGCCCCCTGACCACTCGACGAGGTCCCCGATGGAGTGCGCCGCGAGCAGCGAGCGCCTGGCCTCCGTGCGCCGCACCCCGAGGTCCTCCGGGAAGGCCACGAGCCCGGCCCCGCGCAGCTGCTCTTCCCTGCCCCGGTCGTGACGGCGACCGATGGGAGTGACCCCTGCGACCGCGGCGAGCGCCTCCCGGCGCTCACGCAAGTTACGGGCGCGATACAGGTACGCGACGCCCTCCTCGGTCACGACGTGGGTGACGTCATCCCCATACACCATCACAGGCGCGAGGGGCAGCCCGGCGTCGGCGGCGACCTGCACCGCGTCCAGCGACTCGACGAACCGGGGCTCTCCTCCCGGCCCGAACGTCTCCACCATCTGGACCACGAGCTTGTGTCCGCGTGATATCTCCGCCTCAGCGGTGCTCATCTCCAGCCACGCCTGGGAGGGGTGACGTCTGCCCCGCGCGTCGCTGCCCAGGTTTGGGGCGCCGCCGAAACCCGCGAGACGGCCCTGCGTGACCGTCGAGCTGTTGGCGTCGGCGTCCAACTGCAACGTGGACCCGATAAACAGGTCTACCCCATAGAGTCCGGCGATCTGGGCGGCCATGCGGTTCGAGCGCGCCGATCCGTCGTTGCCGGTCATGAAGACGTCCGAACGGGCGGCGACGTAGTCCTCCATCCCCACCTCGCCTCCGAAGGCGGTAACCGTCTGTACCCACCCGCTCTCGATGGCGGGGATCAGGGTGGGGTGCGGGTTGAGAACCCAGTTGCGGCAGATCTTGCCGCGCAACCCCAGAGACTCGGCGTAGGTCGGCAGGAGCAGCTCGATCGCGGCCGTTCCGAACCCGATGCCGTGGTTGAGCGAGGTTACCCCGTGGCGCTCGTAGACGCCCCGGATGGCGAGCATCGCCATGAGGACCTGCACCTCTGTGATCTGGCGCGGGTCGCGGGTGAAGAGGGGCTCGACCTCGTAGGGCCGGTCGGCCACTACCACAAAGTCTACCCATGACCCCGGAACATCCACGCGGGGCAACTCGTCGCGTACCTCGTTGACCTGCGCGATTACGAGCCCATCCCGAAACGCAGTAGCCTCGACGATCGTCGGGGTATCCTCGGTATTCGACCCCGTGTAGAGGTTGCCCGCGGGGTCGGCCGACTCGGCGGCCACCAGCGCGACGGTCGGGACGAGGTCGACGAAGAGTCGGGCGTAGAGCTCGAGGTAGGTGTGGATCGCGCCTACGCGCAGCTTGCCGTCGGCCAGGAGCTGCGCCACCCGCAGGCTCTGGGGTCCAGCATAGGAGAAGTCGACCCGCGTTGCGATGCCACGCTCGAAGAGGTCCAGCTGATCCGGGCGGCTGATGCTGGAGATGAGCATGTGCAAGTCATTGACTTTCTCCGGGTTCACCTCCGCCAGACTGCGCGAGAGGAAGTCCGCCTGCTTCTGGTTATCGCCCTCCAGAGCAACCCTGTCGCCCGGAGCGATGAGCGCCTCCAAAGCCGGGACGATCTCCTCGGTGGACAGGATGCGCCCGCGCGTGATCCTGGCGACCCGATCTAGACGCCTGGCCTTCTCTTCGCGGCGGGTGCGCCATTCGGTGCGCACCGGCTGAAACGCTGTCGGAGGAGACGCCTCGGTCCCTCTGCCCGCCTCCCCGGAGAAGCTTCCGCCCAGGCCCGGATTCACGCAGTCCTCCCCCGTAGATAACGGCCCGCAAGCCAGGCCGCCAGCGCGGTTCCAAGCCGTCTACCCCCGCAGAGCTCGCACCCCCGAACCGCGCTGGCGACCTCGCGGACGCTACCGGCGGGGCCCGCTTCCCCCCGATCTGACAAGCCTTTTTCCCACCACACCTTCTCGTGTCGTCTGTCGACAATCGACGGATGCTATTAATTACATCAATGTTCCGAGGTTGTCAAGGACCTGGTGACGGGCAGGACTTTGTCTCTCCCTGGCGCGAAGGACCGGTGAGGTGTTAGGGTGGTGTTCTGGTCTTCTCTGAGAGATATCCTACTGGCGTCCTGCGGCGGGTTGATCCGGCAAGCTCGAAGCTATAGCGCGCTTCATGCCGTCTACGTCGTGTTTCTCGAGCCGTTGTTGGGCCTTCTTTACGTCTGCCTCCTCGATAGCGGCGAGTATTTGCAGGTGTTCACCGAACGATTTCGGAGCTGCGCCCTTGGCGAAGAACATACGCCGGAGGAAGATCTTCAGCGGGCCTTCGATCTGTGCGTAGAGGCGGCGGATCAAGTCGCTGCGGGACATGACGATGATGGACCTGTGGAACAGGTAGTTCAGCTCACGGTACCGCATAGGGTCGTCTTGCGCCGCCTCCATCTGCCGGATGATAGGTTCGAGGGTAGCGAGACACGCGTCTACCATGCCGGGGTCTTCGCAGATACGTTCCAGGGCTAGCCTCTCCAGCGTGATCCTGACCTGATAGAGTTCTTCTATCTCCCGCCTGCTGTACGCCTTTACCACCGTGCCCCGGCGTGGCGTGCGTTCCACCAGACCCGCCTGATCCAGGAGGTAAAGGGCTTCCCGGATCGGGGCCCTGCTGGTACCGAACCTTTCGGCCAGCGCCGGTTCTGGCAACCTGCTCCCCGGGGCCAACTCGCGCTCGATGATATCGTCCGCCAGCGCCTCCGCGATCTGCTCCGGCAACGGTAGCCCGAACTCCGGGCTCATCGGACTGAAGTCCCCGGCCTGTCCCTCCAGAGGGCTCAACAAGTATTCCCTTCTCCGCTCCTCCAGCTCAGCAGCGAGACTGGCGGCACTACCTGTCGACGCACACAAGTTTACATTCTCTTATACCCCGCTCACAGAGTGGACCCGGCCGCTTCCACCACTCTAGCCGCACCGGTACTCTCCGCCATCGGGCTCGGCGTCGAGCGATCCCCGGAAGTGGAGGCAGGCAAACGCGTGTTCTTGATCGGATATACAGAAGAAACCCACGAA
>DASTQK010000289.1:0-7941 GCA_035761765.1 Rubrobacteraceae bacterium | reverse complement strand
CTCGGGAGGGCTTTTGACGATCCTCAACGAAGCGGGGACTCCGGATGTTCTCTCCCCGCTCCATGCAGTGAATGGCCTGACAGAGAGGCTTCCGGGGACCCTCGTGGTTGTCGTCGGCACCCGCGCGGAGGCCCACATCGTCCAGACCCTCCCCGCCACACCCGCCCCAGGCCTGCCCCGCTCCCCCAAGAGCGCGCAGGTGGCCTTCGTGGTTCTGGATCCCGAAAACCCGCCCCAGCAAGGAAGGTTGGCCACCCGCGTGATAGAGGCCGCGGCGGGCCTGCGCGGCACGGATCTCGTGCTGCTGGTAGTGGGTCACTCGGCGGAACTGCTCGGGGTGGACGCAGATTTCGAAGCCCGCCTGGTGGGCAGGCGCCTGGACCTCCCTACCGGGGTGGTCAACCCGGACGCCCCCTACGATGTCTCCGGCACCCTCTCGACAGATCTGGAGGACCGGGCACTGGCCGCGCTCGTAGAGGTGTGTCCGAAGAGGAGGACCTCCGATCTCCTGAAGACGGCCTCGCCGCCGGCTCAAAAACGCTCTCGCCGCTTGGGGGGTTTTCTGGGCGGGAGCCGCGAAGAGTCTCGCCCGAGCCGCACCCGTCCCGTTGTGCTCCTCGGCGGCCTTGCCTCGTCCGGCACCGCGGACGAGCTGGCCGCGGAGCTCGAGCGGGCCGGCGTGGAGGAGGTCGGGCGCGTGCCGGCAACGGCGATGCTGGAGCTGCCGGCACTGGGCGAAGGGACAGTGGTCGCGGCGATGGACCCCAACCTCACCGGGGCGCTGGGAGCGGCAGCGGAGCGCGGCGCAAGGGTAGTCAGAACGCTCACGCCGATCGGGGTAGACGGCACGGCCCGTTTTATCCACGACGCGGCTGCGGAGGCCGGGACGCGGGTAAACGAGCTGGCCCGGGCGCGGTCGGTCTGGGAGAGCCTCGAACACCTGCGGAACCGCGTGCGGGGCAGGAGGATCTTCTTCGCCGGCGACAGCGGGCTGGAGGTGCCGCTCGCCCGTTTCCTGGCGAACGCCGGGGTAGTTGTGCTCGAGGTCGGCGCGCCGCGGCTGGACCGGCGCGCCCTGGCGGCAGAGCTCCAGGCCCTGGGCCCCGACGTGGACGTAGTCCAGTCCCCGGACTGGCGGGGACAGATGAGGCGGATAGACGCCGCCAGGCCGGACGTTGTGGTGGCGAGCCCGGGACTCCACGTGCCGCTCGTCGCCCGCGGTCACCTGTGCCGCTCCCCGCAGGATTTCCTGGAGGCCGGGGTGCACGGCTACGAGGGTGCCCGGCGCATCCTCGAGCTCCTGGTGAGCACCTTCGAGCGGGCCGAGGCCCTCGACTCCGTGAACCTGTGAGGCTCCTGCGTGGCGTCTACGAGGGACCCGGCAGCCACGGCATACTGCGGATAGCCGCGAGCATGCGGGGCGTGCACGCCGTGCTGCGGGCCCTGCCGGGCGAAGGGTATTTCCCGGCGCTCTACGGGGCGCGGGAGCGGAGCGGGGAGGCCGCGCCGGTCTCATTGAGCCCCTTGCGAGGGATGCCCGAAGACTCGTGGGGACCAGGGGATCTCGCCCGCGACCTCTCGAGCGTTGTCCGGCGGCACCCGGAGACTGAGGCTATCATCCTGGCCCGCTCGGAGGCCGCACTCCTCTCCGGAGAGGAGGCGCCGGAGATCCCCGAGAGTGAGGAGGCCCCCAGGCTGGTCACCTGCGAGTGGGAGTCTCCGGGCGTCGGGGAGGTCGAGGCCGCAGACCTGGCGCTCGAGGACCTGGTCAGGGCCCACTCCCGCGAGAGGCGCGAGAGGAGTCCATCCCCCACCGCGAACCTGTTCGGACCGCCGGTCTTCGGTCCCGGCGCAGCGGCAGAGTACGCGGAGGCAGAGCGGCTGCTGGTCCTGCTCGGGGTCGGGGTCAACGCCCGAGTACCGCTGGGCGCGAGCGTCGCAGACCTCTCCCTCCTCTCCCGGGCGTGGGTGAACGTGCTCCTGTACAGGGAGATCGGTGAAGCCGCAACGCTCCACCTGCAGGACGAGTTCGGGACCCAGCGCGTGACGACGCCCATGATAGGGGCCGCGGGGACGGGCGCGGCGCTCAGGACGATCGGCGAGCTGTGCCACCTGGACCCGAAGAGGGTGCAGCAGGCTGTGTGGTCCGAGCTGGCCCGGACGGCGAAGCTCCCGTGGTACGCCCGCCTCGGAAGGCCGGAGACGTTCCGGGGCCGGCGGGTCGCTATCTTCGGGGACTTCACCTACCCTTTGGGGCTCGGCTACGCCCTCTCCCGAGAGGTCGGCCTCGAGGTCGCCGCGTGCGGCACCTACCTGGAACACCTTGAGCGGGACTTTCTCTTCCACGCGCACACCTTCACCGAGGAGGCGTTCGTCGAGAGCGACCCTGAAGAGGTCGCAGCCCGCATCGAAGCCTCGGAGCCTGACCTCGTAGTCGGGACATGCCTGGAAGAGGGTGTAGCCGCCTCGTTGGGCGTCCCGTTCCTACCGCTGTGTCCTCCCACCACCCACACTCGCTTCGTGGAGCAGCCCCTCATGGGCTATGCGGGATCTAGCGTCCTGGCAGACGCTCTCGATGGTGCACTGAGCCAGCCGGATGAGCCGGAGGCCGGGGGGACGGCGAGCATGCCGTGGACGGAGGAGGCGCGCGAGGAACTCGCGGGGACAACCCCTTTTCTCAGAGGCCGGGCGCGACGCCTCGCCGAGGAGCACGCCCGCGAGCTTGGCTCGGCCGAGGTGACGCGCGAGATCTTCCTCAGATCCCGGCGTTGATCCTCCAATTGCTTCACGGTGACGCGACGGCGTCCCGGTGGTGCAACTCCTACCGCTAGGCAGCCCTGCCGTTCGCGGCGGATGTGAGCGCCGGTCCAGAGCCGGCGTGCCACGGGTACCCGGGATAGGTTCGTGCCGCTATAATCCGGCGCGATGGGCATAAGGGACTTCATCCGGCACCTCAAGGAACACCAGGAGAAGCTGGAGAGGGGTTCGGAGCTCTCGGATGCCGAGCGAGAGGAGATCCTGCGCCAGGCCGAGACGATGGTCGGGATGGCCGATGCGGCCGTCAAAGAGCTCGGTTCCATCATAAACAACCGCAGGATCAACCTCCCCGAGGAGCACGCCGTCCGCTTCGCCCAGGACGTCTTCCTGTATCTGCGCGACGAGGAAGAGAAGGTCAAGGAGCGGGTCAGGGCCCACCTATCTTGAAGCGTTCCGAGAATTGCTCCAGGGCTCTTACCCGATCCGCTTGACGAGCACCGCGCGGGTTGCGGTGATCTCGTAGTCGTCCAGGAAGCGCTCGAGTATACCCGAGAGATCGCTCATCCTGCGCTCCCCTAGCTCGGGGTGAGTTATCCTGATCTCGAAGACGCCATCCGCGCCGCCGGCCTCGATCTCGAGAGAGCCCTCGCGCGTGGAGAGGAGGAGGTCGGTGAGCACCGCCTCGGCAGCGACGGCGAGGTCGTTGAGCCTTCCCGCGCCGAGGCCGGCCGCCGCTGCGCTCCACGCGATAAAGTGACGGGCCTCCCCGGCGTGAGCGAGATCCGCCGGGACTCGCTTCCTCTTCGCTTCCACACCCCAAGGTTACAACGGAGTGTGACCTTCGTACGCCACGTTCGTATAAACTCTGTGACAGAGGAGCGCCCCGGCGCCGACAGGAGGTATTCGAGGCATTGGGTTCCAGGTTCAACTTCCACGGCTTACTTTTCGTCGCCGGTCTGGCCGCGGTCTTGTTCGCGGCGGGATGCTCGGAGGATCCGCTCGCACAGAACAACGTTGTCCAGAAGCCCGCGCAGGCGGCACCGCGGGTGCCGGCCGATGAGCCGGTGGCGCAAGTCGCCTCGGAGGTCAGCCCCAGCGTAGTCCAGATAAACTTCGACGTCACGCAGAACACGCCGTTCGGTCCCCAGAGCGGGGAGGGTGTGGGGAGCGGCGTGATCTACCGCAACGACGGCTACATCATCACCAACAACCACATCGTGGAGGGAGCGAGCAATCTGACCGTCGCCTTCGCAGACGGCACGACCGAGCCAGCCGAGGTGGTTGGCCGGGACCCGCGCACCGAGCTGGCCGTGATCCGGGTCGACCGCGGCGGCCTGCCCGCCGCGACGTTCAACGAGGACGAGGACCTCGTCGTCGGCCAGCTCGCGGTGGCTATCGGGAGCCCGTCGGGCTTCGAGTCAACGGTGACCTCGGGCGTCATCAGCGGCATAGGACGCGAGTTCCCGATCGAGTTCACCGGCGGAGACCCCACCGCGGCCTCCGCGCTCACCGACCTGATCCAGACGGACGCCGCGATCTCGCCCGGCAACTCGGGAGGCGCCCTTGTAGACAGGGCCGGTGAGGTCATCGGCATAAACGTCGCCTACCTCCCCCCGGCCGAGACCGGCGCCGTGAACATCGGGTTCGCGATCCCTTCGGACACCGCGATCTCCGTCGCCGACCAGCTGATAGAGACGGGCGAGGTCCAGAGCGCCTACCTCGGCGTCGGCACGACGGACCTGAGCCCGGAAGACGCCGAGCGCTTCGGCCTCCCCGTGGAGTCCGGCGCGATCGTAGAGTCGGTCGAGCCAGGCACCGGCGCCGACGCCGCCGGGGTGCGCCGCGGCGACATCATAGTGAGGCTGGGCGACGCCCAGATCGAGGGCACGGGCGACCTGCTCGGGGCCCTGCGAGACTACCGGCCCGGCGATACGGTCGAGGTCGTCGTCGTCCGCGGCGGCGAGGAGCAGACGCTAAACGCGACGCTCGGCCAACGCCCGGAGTGAGAGAAGGCGAGATGCGCATAACCCCACCTACATGCGCCTGCTCGGCGCATCCCAGATAGCTTTCTCTGGCTCGCTCTGCGCCAGTACCGCGACGACTGACGCCGCCACAGCGGTAGAATAGCCCCGTGGCGCACGCGCATGGACACCATCATGAAGCGAGCCGCGGCGAGAGCAGGCGGGCGCTCTCGATCACGCTCGCCCTCACGACGAGCTTCACGGTCGCCGAGGTCGTCGGCGGCCTGCTGACCGGAAGCCTCGCGCTGCTCGCGGACGCGGGCCACATGCTCTCGGATAACCTCTCGCTCGCGCTCGCGCTCTTCGCAGCCTGGCTCGCCAGCCGGCCCGAGACGCCCGAGCGGAGCTTCGGCTACAAGAGGGCCGAGATACTCGCGGCCCTAGCCAACGGCGTGACGCTGGTGGCGATCTCGATCTGGATCTTCGTGGAGGCCTTCTCGCGCCTGCGGGAGCCGCCGGAGATCCTGGGCGCACCCATGCTTATCATCGCCGCCCTCGGGCTCCTGGTGAACGCGGCGGGCGCGATCGTTCTCTCCCGCTCGGGCGGCGAGAGCCTGAACGTGCAGGGCGCCCTCCGGCACGTCATCGCCGACGCCCTGGGCTCGGTCGGCGTGGTCGTCGCAGCACTGATCATCGTCCTGACGGGCTGGCGCTACGCCGACCCCCTCGTGAGCGTCGCAATAGCGGCCCTGATCCTCGCGAGCTCGTGGTCGCTCCTGCGAGACTCGACGAACGTCCTCCTGGAGGCGACCCCGCGCGGCATGAGCGCCGAAGAGATCGGGCGCAGGATGGCCGGCGCGGAAGGCGTCGCGGAGGTCCACGACCTCCACATCTGGGAGATTACCTCCGGCTTCGCGGCCCTCTCGGCCCACGTCCTGGTCGGCCAGAGCGAGGATTGCCACGCTCGCCGCCGCGAACTGGAAGTCCTCCTCTCGGAGGAGTACGGGATCTCCCACACCACCCTCCAGGTCGACCACCTCGGAGACCACGAGAGCGAGACACTCGGTCCACGCTTCCTCCCCCTCGGCGAGAAGCCTCGCGAGCGGTGAGGCTCGCGCTCACCCCGTAGATTCGTAGCGGCAAGAGGGACCTCTCGTCGCCTGAGGACAAGGGGACCCGAGGGTGCCGCTCCACGCTCGCCCTGGCAGCGCTTGCGGTCCATCTCGCCGTCCGGTTGTTGTGAGAAGCGGGCCACGTTTGGCGTTTCCCGGAACGAGTGCTACGGTATGGTCCTGGATCAGGCGAACAGAAGGTGTAGACCTTGGGTAGCAAGAGGGGCGCGCAGGTCAGGCGGATGGATTCGTCGAGCGGGGGATCGCGGCGAGCGTACATCATAATCGGGTTGATCGCCGCGGTCTTTATCGCAGGTTTCGTCGCGCTGATCTTCCTGGATGCCCGACAGAAGCAGGGGAGCGCGCCGCCCGGAGAGGTCCAGTCCTACGAAGTTGGCCCGGCCAACCAGCACACCCAGACAGTAGTGGACTACGAGCAGAACCCCCCCGTGGGGGGCGAGCACAACCCCGTCTGGCAGAACTGCGGCTACTACGCGCAGCCCGTAAGCGACGAGACCGCCGTACACTCCCTCGAGCACGGGGCGGTCTGGATCACCTACTCCCCCGACCTTCCCCAGGACGAGGTCGAGCACCTGCGTAACCTGGCCGAGAACGAGAGCTACCTCCTCGTCAGCCCACGCGAGGACTTGCCATCGCCGGTGGTCGCCTCCGCCTGGGGCAAGCAGTTGACGCTACAGAGCGCAGACGATCCCGACCTCGAACGCTTTATCGAGGCTTACGTCCAGGGACCCCAGACACCCGAGAAGGGAGCCGCCTGCTCCGGCGGGATCGGCCAGCCCGCCTGAGAGAGGCTCCGGATCAGTTACTCGGGTTCCAAGGGCATCGGGGGACCCGGCGGGAGAACCATACTCCGCAGGAGGCGTTCCAGCTCGGCTTCGGGATCGTCGGTCAGGCCGGTGTGCACCTCCGAGGGCTGTACCACGGTGCTGCGAGGCGCGACCAGCCACCCGAAGCGCTCCCTGAGCGGCAGCCGTCCGACGGCTCCGGTCTTGGCGCCTCCGGCGCAGACCGATCTGAAAGACTCCAGGTGGGCCCGCACGGCCTCCAGGTCGGCATCCGGGTCGAGAGCCCTCAGGCGGCTGGCGTCCAGGTGGACCCGCGCGTCCAGGAACCTGTCAGCCTGGCAGTAGAGGACCACGCCCGCGTTCATGCACTCCCCGCGCTCGACGCGTGGGATCACCTTCAGAACGGCGTACTCAAACGGCTTGCTCACGGGCCTCCTCCAGGGCTCCGACCCACTCGCGCGGCTCCTGCAGGCGGCGCGACAGGAACTCCACGTAGGCGGCGCGTACCGCCGCGACGTCCACGAACCCGGACTCGTCTCTCAACCACTCCCCGGGCACGAGTTCGACGACCCCGCGTAGAACCTCTCTCGTCAGGTTGGAAACCATCGCTGCGTCGGTCTCTGCTATGGCGCCGGCGAAAGGCAGCAGCACGTGGTCGCGGGCGGCTGCGAACGGGCGCCTGCTCGCGGCCTCCCAGCCCTTCCAGGCGTGGTGGAAGTAGAGGGAGGCCCCGTGGTCTATCAGCCACAGGCGGTTGTGCCAGGTAAGGAGGTTCGGGTTGCGCGGGGTGCGATCCACGTTCGTTACGAGGGCGTCGAACCAGACGATGCGCGAGGCCAGATCCGGACCGGGCGGCTCCACCAGGGGATCGAAGCCCAGGGAGCCAGGCAGGTAATCCAGGGCCAGGTTCAGGCCGGCGCTCGCCCGGATCAGGTCCTGTATCTCGGGGTCGGGCTCGGCGCGGGCGAGCTTCGGGTCGAGGCACACGAGCACGATCTCGGGTACGAGCAGGCCCAGGGAGCGCGCGATCTCCCCTGCCACTATCTCCGCTACGAGCGCCTTGCGCCCCTGCCCCGCGCCCCTGAACTTGAGGACGTAGGTTCCGAGGTCGTCAGCCTCGACGACGGCCGGAAGTGAGCCGCCCTCCCGCAGCGGCGTCACGTAGCGCGTGGCTTCGACGGTCCTCAGCACCTCAGTCGCGCCTCACCACGCCCTGGCGCCAGGCGAAGACGGCGGCCTGCGTCCGGTCGGCGAGGTGCAGCTTGCCAAGGATGTTCGAGACGTGGCTCTTGACCGTCTTCTCGC
>DASTQK010000288.1:0-9023 GCA_035761765.1 Rubrobacteraceae bacterium | reverse complement strand
CCCACCGACGGCGTCGAGCACGAGATCCACCCCTCCCCCGTCCGTGGCCGCCCGGACGGCGTCCATCACGTCCTCCCGGGAGGTATCGACGATAACCTCGACACCCGCCCGCTCCGCCCTGGCACGCTCCGACTCGTCCTTTATGGCCCCGATGACGCGGACACCCTTCCAGCGGGCTATCCTCACCCCCGCGCGACCGACGCCGCCGCCGGCGCCGGTGACCAGGACCGTCTCCCCGGTCGAGACGCCACCCAGCTCGACCAGCCCGTACCCGGCTGTGACGTAAGCGAGGCCCGACGCGGCGGCCCCCTCTAGAGAGAGCGTCTCGGATTTCGGCACTACGGCGTTCCTGGAGACGGCGAGGTACAGGGCATGGGACCCATCGCGGATGTACCCCAGCTCCCCGCCGCCCGTGCCCCAGACCTCTGTCCCCACGAGGTCAGGCGGCCCCTCGATGACTACTCCGGCGAAATCGCGCCCCGGTATGCGGGGCAGGGTAGTGAAAGGGAACGAGCCTCGCACGTTCAGTACGTCGCTGCGGTTTACGGCGGCGGCGTGGATCTCGACGAGGACCTCGCCTTCTGCCGGCTCTGGTCTCGGGACCTCCTTCTGCCGGAGCTCCGACGGCTCCCCGAAGCGTTCGATCAGTATGGCCTGCATTCTGCGAAGCACCTCCACGAGTACCATAGCCCAACCAGTTGCTGGTGAGGACACCCGCAGCGTGTCTCCACGGCGGGCTCCTTGCCCTCAGGCATCAGGATTCGGCGCCGTCGGCTGTGGTCCGCGGTGTGGCCCAGTGCGCGGGACGCTCGGCGTGCGTCACCAGGAAGTCTCGCGAGTCCTCGGCCAGCCGGCGCGCTCGCTCGAGATCGGTCCCTACGAGTTGCCCGTCGCGCTTGAGAGCACGGCCATTGACCCACACGGAGTCGACGTTCGAGGTGTCCATGCTGCAGACGACCGTCCCTACCGGGTCGATGACGGGGGCCGCGTTGACGCGCTCGATGTCGAGCATGACGATGTCCGCCTTCTTGCCGGGCGTGAGCGAGCCGGTTCTGTCGGCGAGCCCGCACACGCGAGCTCCCTCGACGGTGGCGAACTCGAGAACGTCCCGCGACGATAACAGCGGCGGCACCTCTTCCAGTTCCTGATCGAAGACTCGCTCGTGGACCCGCACCCGCTCGGCAGCGAACAGGAACCTCATCTGTGTGAACGGGTCGCCGGGCACGCTGGTCACGACGTCGCAGCTGAGGCTGGGACGCAAGCCGTGCTCCAGCAGCTCCCCGGTCGGAGGCATGCCGTGCCCCATCGTCATCTCGACCATAGGAGCGATCGAGGTTGTGCCGCCGCTCTCCGCGATGAGCTGGAACTCCCGCTCCGTCAGGTGGTTGCAGTGGATGTAGGTGATGTCCGGACCGAGCAAGCCCAGATCGTCGAGCTGCTCGACCATCCTGAAGCGTCCGGCGACATTTCCCATCCCTACGTGCACGCTGATAGGGACCCCTATGTCCCTGGCAAGGTTCCAGTCGTGCCTGACCACCTCGGGCACGCAGAACCCCGGCCCCCTGGTGCCCATGGCGAGGGTCATGAGCCCGTTGTCGGACGAGAAATACCTGTCCCTCACGCGGCGGATGTCCTCTGGGGACTCCAGGACGCTGTTGAACCACCAGTCGACGAGCGAGGTGTTGGGGTTCCCGTAGCAGTACACGGCCCGTATTCCGAGTTCTGAGAGGGCCCGGATCGCCTCGTCGGCGTGATCGGGTGTGTTGTTGATGTGCGACCAGTCGAGAAGCGTGGTCACGCCGGCGTCTATCGCCTCGAGGGTGCCCAGGAGGTTGCCGGCGTACACGTCCTGAGGACGGTAGGCTGGCGCAAGGGTGTCGAGGATCAACGCGAAATACCCGTCGAGCGTAACGTCAGGAGCTATGCCGCGCACCACGGTCTCCCAGGTGTGCCGGTGCGAGTCGATAAAGCCAGGGATGACGATCGCGCCCGAGGCGTCGACGACCTCGCAGTCGGAGGCGTCGATGGACGGAGCGACCGCCGCGATCTCCTCGCCCTCGATGAGCACGTCCCCGCCCGGGATGTCCCCTGTACCCGGGTCCATAGAGATGATATGGCCGCCGCGGAGCAACGTTCGTGCAGGCATCTCTTCCCTTTCTTTCGCGTGACGAATTGGTGCGGTTCTGTCGCGGCTCCCGTTTCAGGCCCGCGCAGCAGACATCGCCGGCTTCAGCGTGATGTCGAACTCGCAGGTGTAGAACGGGGCGTCGAGGTCGCGCCGCGTCAGTTCCTCCTCGCTTTCGTGCCTGGTCAGCGGCCTGACGAGGGCTGACTTGACCGCACCTATGGTGTCGTTCTCTAGGTATGGGTCGTCCGGGAAGAAGACCTGCGTGATGAGGGTCTCGTGTCCTTCCGCCTCTACCTTGAAATGTATGTGCGCCGGACGCCACGGGTGCTGGCCGATGGCCTCGAGCAGCCTGCCCACAGGCCCTTCCGTCGGAACCGTGTACGGCCTGGGCACCATCGTCTGAAACTCGTAGCTACCGTCCTCCTCGACGCCGAACCTCCCCCGGAAATTGTAGTCCGGTTGCCTCTCGTCCCAGAGGTCGTAGCCGCCATCAGGGCCCGTTTGCCAGATGTCGAGGACCGCGCCGCTAATGGGGGTGCCGTCCGCTGAGGTGACCCTGCCACGCACGAAGAGCACATCCCCCTTCTCCGAGCCTTCGTACTCCTCGTAGATCTTCACCGGCTTTTCCCGCCAGGGCGGTTGCTCACGGTAGAGCGGTCCTTCTACGTCGGTGGGCGTGACGCCGGTCTCGCCTTCGTGGGAGATGGCGTCTACCAGCACCGAGGTCTTGGTGACGTCGGAGAGCAAAACAAACTCGTCCTGTCTTCCGACCTCGGTGAGGAATGCAAGCACCGCAGACCATTCCTCCTCCGTCACCCGGTGCTTCTCGATCACCCCATGTATGGCTGCGAGCGCATCCGGCAACACTTTCTGCAGCCTCTCACTGCTCACCCGCGTCGAATCCACGCTCGTTTCTCCTTTCGCGCCTTTCCCCTGCACGCCATTATGGCTACCCCCGCCTGATACGTCCAATACCGTTTTTTTGGGCCAGTTACACGATCTCTGTATAAGTAAGCTCGCGCAGCGCAAGCGGCCTCTTGGGTCCAGCGAGTCACTCCAGTTTGGTTGTCCTACCCGTGTCCCTCGCGGGGGATCCTTCCCGAATCCAAAGTATCCGGGGGGACACCGTAACGGCCGGCGGCGGCGAGGAGGTCGGCGTAGACCTCGTCCGTGAGCGGGATGCCGCTCTGGCGGTACATGGCCATCCTCTCGTGCGTTCCGTCCCCCGGCATCGAGACCCGCTCGAAACCAGGGGCGGGTGGCCCCTCTCTCGTCTCCCGCTCCTTCTGGTCCAGGCGCGAGAGGAACTCGGTCACGGGCATGAAGGCCTCGATGGAGATCGCGGAGAACATGTGCCCGACGCGCTGGGGTTGCGGGTCATCGTACATGCGGGGCATCTGCGCACCGAACTCGGCTCCGGTCAGGACGCCTGTAAGGATGTCGAGCATGATGGCTAGACCCGAGCCCTTCGGTCCGCCAAGAGGCAGTACGCTCCCCTTGAGCGCCTCTCTCGCATCGGTTGTGGGCAGACCTTCGCTCGTGATCGCCCAGCCCTCGGGTATGGAGTCGTTGTTCTTGGCGGCAAGTATGATCTTGCCGCGCGCCTGGTTGCTCGTCGCCATGTCCAGAACGACCGGGCGTCCGGAGCTCGCCGGCACGGCGATCGACAGCGGATTGGTCCCGAGCGTGGGGCGCCTGGAGCCGTGGGCAGCCATCACTGGGGAGGTGTTCATCGAGCAGATGCCCACCATGCCCTCGCGGGCGATCTTCATGGTCCAGTAGGCCGCCGTCCCGTTGTGGTTCGAGTTGCGGACGCCTACCCAGGCGCTTCCGACCTCCCTGGCTTTCTCGATTACCAGCTCGACCGCCTTCTCCGAGGCCACCTGCCCCCAGCCGTCGTTGGCGTCGAGGAGCGCCGTGGAAGGGCTCTCGCGCACGATGTCTATCTTCGTTGTGGTGGCCATCAGGCCCTGCTCCATCCGCAGCAGGTAGTCGTTCAGCCTGGTCACGCCGTGCGACTTCATGCCCGCGAGGTCAGCGTCCACCAGCGAGGATGCGACGATCCTGGCGTCTTTATCGGGGATGCCGGCGGCGCGGAGAACCTCCTCGCAGAACTCCTTCAGGGATTCCCAGTCCACCCTTACGCCGCGTGTGGTCTCGGCCATCGGTCTCTCCTTTATAGAACGCTCTGTGTGCCCAAGACTGCCGTCACCTGGCTGGATAGGACACCTCCGTTGCCATGGGCGAGGGCGACCTCGGCGCCCTCTACCTGGCGTTCGCCGCACTCGCCGCGAAGCTGCCTGACGGCCTCGATCAGCAGGAGCAGCCCGTACATGCCGGGGTGGTTGTAGGAAAGCCCGCCGCCGTTGGTGTTGACCGGAAGCTCTCCTCCGGGAGCTATGCGTCCGCCCTCCACGAACGTGCCGCCATCCCCCTTCTCGCAGAACCCGAGGTCTTCGAGGAACAGGATCGGGTTGATCGTGAAAGCGTCGTAGAGCATCGCCACGTCCACGCTCTCGGGTCCAAGGCCAGCCATCTCGTAAGCTCGGCGACCCGAATCGGCGGCTGCAGTAACGGTGAGGTCCGGCATCTGGGAGATGTTGCGGTGCCAGTGGGCCTCCCCCACGCCGAGCAGGTAGACGGGAGGCATGCGCAGGTCCTTCGCGCGCTCGGCAGAGGTCACCAGCAGTGCTCCGCCACCATCCGTGACCAGGCAGCAGTCCAGAAGGCTCAAAGGCGAAGAGATCATGCGCGAAGCGAGCACGTCTTCGACGGCCAGGTCGTCGCGCATAAAGGCGTTCGGGTTCAGCTTGGCCCACTTTCGGGCGGCCACGGCGACCTCGGCGAGCTGCTCACGGGTGGTTCCGAACTCGTACATGTGCCGGGACGCGGCCAGGGCGTACATGCTCACCGGGTAGCGGGGCCTGTAGGGGGTCTCGAAGGCGTTGGGCGGGTCGCTCACGCCACGGAAACCGCCTTCGGAGAGCTGGGTCGAGGCGTAGGCGACCAGAGCGACCTCGCAGAGCCCCGTCTCGATCGCGGCCGACGCGTGCAGCAGGTGCGAGACGAACGAACTGCCCCCCATCATCGTCGCGTCGGAGTAGCGAGGGCGGATGCCGAGGTACTCGCCCACGGAGAGCGTCGGCATCTGGTAGTACACCGAAGCGCTGAAGAGCCCGTCGATGTCCTTCTTCTCCAGACCAGCGTCGGTGAGGGCGCGCTGCGTGGCCTGCCCGATCAGGTCCAGCGGCGTGAACCCCGGTCCGACCTCCCCCAGGTCCGATTCGGCCGCCCCGACTATCGCGGCCTTGCCTCGAACGCTCAACCCTCCTCCCGCACGAAGACCGCGACGGGCTCGTCTTCCTCGCCCCGGCGCACCTCCAAGCGCACCCGCGCCCCGATCTCGACCTCCCCGGCGGGGAGGCCCTCGACCCGGCTCATCATGCGGAAACCTTCGTCGAGGTCGACGAGAACGACGTTGCGGGGATCTCGATTGCGGCTGTGCAAGGCGGTCGTCGCGTAGACCGTCCCCCGACCTGCGCTCTCGCGCCATTCGAGCGCCCCGCTCCCGCAGACCGGACACAGCACGCGCGGGTAGAAGACCGCAGCCGAACACTCGGCACAATGCTGGTAGCCAAGCTTCCCCCTCTCGAGGTGACGCCGGTAGGTAACAGCCGGAGCCTCCGCCGAGACCATCTCCTCGCTCACCTCGTCCAAAGTCTTCCTCCGAGCACCGCGGAGTTGCGGAAGGAAACCGGCGTGTGGGAGCGCACCCACTCCAGCGTCGAGTCTGGCGCGATCTCCTCCAGTACGAGGCCCTCCTCGTCGACGGAGAAGGTGGCGTGCTCGGTGACGATCAGGTCCGCCGGGCGGGCGCCGGTGAGCGGGAACGAGCACTCCTCGACGATCTTTGGTTCGCCCTTCTTCGTCAGGTGGGTGGTCGCGACTATGACGGTCTTCGCCCCCACGAGCAGGTCCATCGCCCCGCCCACGCCGAGGATCGGCTTGCCCGGGATGGCCCAGTTGGCTATGCGCCCCAGCCGGTCCACCTGGAGCACCCCGAGCACGGCGACGGAGACGTGAGCGCCCCGGATCATGGCGAAAGACTCGGAGCTCGAGAAGTAGGCGGCGCCGACGTCCTCCGTGACCGGCAGCTTACCGGCGTTGATCAGCTGCGGGTCAACCTTCTCGGGCTCGGGGGTGGGGCCAGCGCCGACCATACCGTTCTCCGTGTGCAGGAAGACCTTGACGTCTTCCGGCACGTGATCGGCCACGAGCGTCGGGAGGCCGATGCCGAGGTTGATCACATCCCCCGGCTCCAGGTGCTGGGCTACCCGGCGGGCGATGTCGTGCGTGACCGAGCTCAAGTCCATTAACCTCCTGCCTGGTCGAGCAGCGGACCGGCATCCGCCCCGAGCGTGATCTCGGCCCGAACCACATAGTCTACGTACGGGTGCGGCGTTACCACGTGCTCCGGGTCCAGGGTGCCAGCCTCGACGATCTCGTCTACCTCGGCTACGACGACCTCCGCGGCCGTGGCCATGTCCGGGTTGAAGTTGCGCGCCGTCTTGTAGTAGGTCAGGTTACCTAACGTGTCCGCCCGGTGCGCCCGGATCAGAGCGATGTCCGCCCGCAGCGGCTTCTCGAAGAGGTAGTGCTCGCCGTCGATATCGCGCACCTCCCTGCCCTCGGCGAGATCCGTGCCCACACCCGTCTTGGTGTAGAACCCGCCCAGCCCGGCACCGCCCGCGCGGATGGCCTCGGCCAGCGTACCCTGAGGCACGAGCCTGACTTCGAGCTCACCGTCAAGGTGCCGCTCCATCACGTCGGGGTTGCTGGTGAAGTACGAGCCGATCGCCCTGCTTATCTTGCCTTCGAGCAGGAGCCGACCCAGCCCCTTGCCTGGCTCGCCGACGTTGTTGCTGATGGTCGTCAGATCCCTTGCGTTCTCCGAAGTGAGAAGCGCCTCGATGAGTGTCAGGGGCGACCCGACTAGCCCGAACCCCCCCACCATCACGGTGCTTCCCGGCCCCACGAGCGCGGCAGCCTCCTCCACGGAGATGACCTTGCTCTCTATACGCCCGCTCGACAGGCCGCCCATGCGCGGCGCCCCTACCATCGCGCCGTTCTCGTCGTCGACCCTGCGTCTGCCATCTTGCGAGACCTCCTTCCGCCCCTTGCTACCAGGTATTCTGAGCGCTCGCGACAAAGACGTCCAATACATCTTGTTGACCGACTGATATACATTGGATATAAGAAGCTGATGAACTTCCAGCGCTTGCGATATTTCGTGGCCGTTGCGGAGGAGTTGAGCTTCAGCCGGGCGGCCGAGCGGCTGCACATGGCCCAGCCACCTCTGAGCTACCAGATCAAACGCCTCGAGGAGGAGCTCGGGGCACAGCTGTTCCACCGTACGAAGCGCAGCGTACGGCTGACCGACGCCGGGCGCCTGCTCCTTGCGGAGGCGCGGGGCCTCCTGGTCCACGCCGAGCAGACGGCGAGCGTGGTCCATCGCGTCGGTCAGGGTGAGGTCGGGCGGCTGACCGTGGGGTTCGTGCCGTCGGCTGCCAACCGGGTTCTTCCCCCTATTCTGCGGGCTTTCGGTGAGCGGTTTCCGAGTGTCGAGCTGCTGCTGAGGGAGGTGGACCCCGATCGGTTGCTCAGGGCTCTGGGCGACGGGCGAGCCGACGTGGGCTTCCTGTACCTTCCGTTCGAAGATGACACGCTGGATTCCAGGCCCGTCTCGCGGGAGACCTTCGTCGCAGCCCTGCCGGACACGCACCCTCTATCGAACGAGCCACAGGTGTCGTTGAAGGCGCTCGCAGGCGAGCCCTTCGTCCTCACCCCGAGGTACCAGGGGGCGGGTCTACGCGACAAGATCGTCGAGCACTGCCGTCGGGCCGGCTTCGAGCCCAGGGTGGTACAGGAGGCGTGGCTGATGCAGACTACCGTCAGCCTAGTCGCGGGCGGCATAGGGGTAACGCTGGTACCCGCCTCCCTGCAGAACCTCCAGAGAGCAGGGGTCGTCTACAAGAATGTCGAGGGATTGTCACCGGAGATCGAACTGGGGGCGGTCTGGCGCCGCGGCGACCCTTCCGCGGTTCTGAGGGCCTTCCTGGGCGTGGTGGGAGACGTCACCCGCTGGGGAGAAGGGGAGCCGGAGGAAAAGAGGCGTGTACCGGCCTTCCGCGTGACAGGCTCGGGAGCGTGAGCCCTCGCAAGCGCAGGGCTGCTTCGGAGGCTACCTTCGCCGACCCATTTGAGGGGAGACTTATGAGTGACCCGCCCGACTCAACCCCAGACACCCGGGACTCCGATGCCCGGCGCGCAGCGGTCACTGTAACCTTCGACAACCTGGGTGAAGCTGCTGACCTCGAGCGCGGGCTGTGGCCCGAAGGTGAGCCCCTTGGTCGCCACTTCTCGGTGAAGCGCGCGCTCCCTCGCATCCTGGGCATGCTCGACGAGCTCGGGCTTCGGGCTACTTTCTTCGTAGAGGGGCTCAACGCCGAACTCTACCCCGAGGCGCTGCTCGATATCTCCAACTCCGGCCACGAGCTTGGCTACCACGGCTGGCGACACGAATACTGGCCCAACCTGAGCTCTGGCGAGGAAGCCCGTCTGCTGGAACAGGGCGTCCGCAAGATGCACGATATCGGGTTGCGGCCGCGCGGCTTCCGGCCGCCGGGGGGGAGACTGACCGCTTCCTCGCCTGAGCTCCTCGAGAACCTCGGTTTCACCCATTGCTCGCCGGCGGGTCGTGGGAGCGGTTTCCTCGGCAACCTGGTCGTCCTGCCGTTCGAGTGGCGGCTGACCGACGCTTTCTATTACCTGCCGCGATTCGGCGCACTTCGAGAGAGTGACACAGGGTCTAGCGAGACGAGGTCCCCGTCCCATT
>DASTQK010000287.1:0-2123 GCA_035761765.1 Rubrobacteraceae bacterium | reverse complement strand
GCGAGAAGCCCCCGACCTCGAGGCGGCCCTCTGCGCCAACCTCGGCGTCGGCGGCCACAACGTCGCCGTCGTACTTGAGAGGGCGTAGGAGATCATGGCGCGCACAGAGAACCCCTACGAACTGCCAGAAGATCTCCCCGTCCCGACCGACGACGGGGCCGCGGACCACCTGCCCGGGATACAGATACCATCTGTTCCCTTAAGTTCGACGGCGGGAGAGACCGTAGATCTCTCGGCGCTACCGGGCACAACGGTCGTCTATTGTTACCCGATGACGGGTAGGCCGGGCAGTGACCTTCCGTCGGGGTGGGATGATATCCCGGGCGCCCGCGGCTGCACCCCGCAGTCGTGCTCCTTCCGCGACCACCACGCGGAGTTACAGGCTCTGGACGCGAGGGTGTTCGGCCTGAGCACGCAGGATACGGAGTACCAGCGGGAAGCGACGCAGCGGCTTCGCCTGCCCTTCGCGCTCCTCAGCGACGAGGACCTCGCCTTTGCGGACGCCTTGCGTTTACCTACCTTCGAGGTCGATGATATGGTTCTGTTAAAGAGGCTGACGCTGATCATAAGCGACGGCCGGATCGAGAAGGTCTTCTACCCGGTCTTCCCGCCTGACAGGAGCGCACAGGATGTCGTCGGGTGGCTCGAAGGGAGGACAGGCAATGTATAGAGCCCAGGAACGGCTGAGGGAGCTCGAGGCGATAGTGGCGCCGTACGGCAGCGCGCTGGTCGCTTTCTCGGGCGGGGTGGACTCCTCGCTCGCTCTGGCGGTCGCCGCGCGGGCGCTCTGCAGCGAGAAGGTCCTCGCCGTCACATCGAACAACGAGACGTACCTTCCTTCGGAGCTGGACCTGGCGCGCGGGTTCGCCAGTTCACTACAGGTCGAGCACCTGGTGGTCAACACGCGCGAGCTCGACGACCCCAACTACGCGAGCAACCCCACCAACCGCTGTTACTTCTGCAAGAGCACCCTGTATTCGGACCTTAGCCGGCTCGCCGACGAACGAGGCTACTCCTGCGTCGTTGACGGCGCGAACAAGGACGACGAAGGTGACTACAGGCCCGGAAGGAAGGCCGCCAGGGAGCTCGGGGTAGTCTCGCCGCTCTCTGTGGCCGGTGTAGGCAAGGCGGAGGTGCGGGAGCTCGCGAAGTACCTCGGGCTACCGAGCTGGGACAAGCCGGCGCTCGCGTGCCTCTCCAGCCGCTTCCCGTACGGGCAAGAGATCACGCCGGAGAAGCTTGCCCAGGTGGCGCGTGCCGAGGAGTTCCTGCGCGCCGAGGGCTTCCGGCAGGTACGCGTGAGGCACCACGGGGAGATAGCCCGCCTCGAGGTCGGCCCGGAAGAGATGGAGAGGGCCTTCGCCTCTAGGGACAGGATCTCCGCCGAGCTCAAGGATGCTGGCTTCCTCTACATCGCCCTCGACCTCTCGGGTTACGCCTCGGGCAGCCTGAACGCGGCGCTCTCGCGCAAAGGCAAGAAGGCGCGCAAGAGCCTCCCCATAGTACCTTAGGCCGTGGAAGCACCCAACGACCCTATCCTCTGGATCACCCTCATCGTAATGCTCGTAGGCCTTGCAGGCAGCGTCCTGCCCGGTCTCCCCGGGGTGCCACTGATCTTCATCTCGGGGCTCGTCTACGCGTTGGCGACCGGCTTCGAGTACGTCTCCGGGCTCACCGTAGCGCTGCTCGGTCTCTTCGCCGCCTCCGCCCTGATCCTGGACTTCGTCGCCACCGCCTACGGGGCGCGCAGGTTCGGGGCGAGCAACTGGGGTACCGCAGGCGGCGCCATAGGCGCGCTCGTCGGGGCCCTGATCGGGGCCCTCTTCTTCGGGGTAGGCGCCCTCCTGGGCCTCGTACTGGGTGCCATCGGTGGCGTCTTTCTCGGCGAATACCTCAAACAGCGCAGGGCAGCCCGCAACACCGACGAGCCGAGCTCAGCTCCACGATTCGGGCAAGAAGACTGGCGGCGGACCTCCAGTGCGGCCGGCGGGGTCCTGATCGGCTACGTGGCCTCGGCCATAGGGCAGGGAATATTGGGCCTGCTCAGCGTGGCCGTCTTCGTTCTCGCGCTTTTCAACTAGCTTGCAGGCATTTCGTTAGCCGAAGCGTCCTGAAAGCTACTC
>DASTQK010000286.1:0-2875 GCA_035761765.1 Rubrobacteraceae bacterium | reverse complement strand
ACTCCTTGTGCCTGAAATCCAGGACGACGCCATCCGAGAAGCAGTACTCGAGCGGTATCGACTCGGGTCCTCCCGCGCCGGGCCGGATGTGCTTTACGGCGTCCATGTGGGTGCCGGCGTGGTCGCTCTGGATGATCGTGTAGGAGGCGGTCAGCTTGTCCACGCCGTACTTGTCTGCCCCGACACCCCTGGCGAAGTCCTCCCAAGTGTCGAACATAAGCATCTGGGGCGGGTTGATGCGCGGGAAGGTCACCATATCCCGGTGGACCGGCATCGAGAGGTCCACGATCCTGCTCATACGTTATCCCCTCTTTTCATCATCGTCCGCAGCGTCTCGAAGTGCTGCCGGAGCGCGCTGCCGGCATTTTCCGGAGATCCCTCCTTCAGTGCCTCCAGCAGCGGCCGGTGCAGCTCGGCTAGCTCTTGCAGGTCTATGTCTGTCTTGAGGGCCGTGACCACCACGCGCGCCTCGACTCTCAAGGTCCTCCACGTGTCGAGGAGGACCTTGTTGCCGGCGGCCTCGACGATCAGGCGGTGGAAGGTGGCGTCGTGGGCGGCGAGCTCCTGGAGGTCGTCCCGGTTCGCGGCCTCGCGCATGGCCTCGAACTCCCTTTCGAGCTCTCCGACCTTCCCGTCGAGCCTGCTCGCCGCCTCCTGGGCAGCCAGCTCTTCCAGCGCCGCTCGCACAGGGTAGATCTCGGCCAGCTCCTCCTCGGTGATCCTGCGCACCCGGGTCCCCCGGTAGGGCTCGTACACCACGAACCCGAGCGACTGGAGCTCGCTGAGCGCCTCCCGCACCGGCGCCTGGCTCGTGCCGAACTCCTGCGCTAGCTGGAGCTCGACGATACGGTCCCCGGGCTGGAGCTCACCCTTGAGGATGCGCTCTAGCAGGAGCTCCCGGATCTGCTCCCGCAGGACGGTGCGGGTGAGGCTCACGCGAGTATCTCCACGACGCCGCTGGAGCCGTTGACCCGGACGCGGTCCCCGGTCTTTATCTTGTGGGTGGCGTCCGAGGTACCGACCACGGCCGGTATGCCGAACTCGCGGGAGACGACTGCCGGGTGGGAGACGGTCCCGCCAGCGTCGGTGACGAGGCCACTGACCTTGGTGAAGAGGACGACCCACGCAGGGTTCGTCATCCGGCAGACGAGGATGTCGCCGTCCTCGACCTGATCGGACTCCTCTATGGAGGTGACGACGCGGGCCGTACCCTCGATGACCCCAGCCGACGCCCCGAGCCCAACGACCTCGTCGGTCTTCTCGGAGGGCTCGCGGTAGAACTTCTCCGGGAAACCCCAGAGGGCGTTGTACGGGAAGTCCAGCGCCTGCTGGGTCGCGGTGCCGATCCACTCAGGAGGCCGCACTTCGTAGGCGTCTTCCTGCTCGTCGCGGCGGTCGGAGACGGTCTCGCGGGCGTCCACCTCGTCCGGGTTGAACATCAAGACCCGCAGCTCGTTGTAGCGGAGAAACATCACGTCCTCGGCATCGTCGAGCAGGCCGGCCCCGGCGAGCTTCTTGCCGATCGCGATCAGGACTAGCCGCACGCGGGCGTTGGTGCCCTGGTCTATGTAGAAGTGGTGGTCCGGGGTGAGCGGGTTCATCCGCAAGGAGAGGTCGAGCGCCTCCTGGAGCCTCACTTTGCCTTCTCCTTCGGGCACGTCTTCCATGAGCTCCCGCTTGGCGGCCTCGAGGTCGTCCTTGACCGTCTGGATTGCCTTCGGGTAATCGTAGTCGGTCGCGAGGTAGCCCCTAACGGCCTCCAGGATGGGGGCCGGGTTCTCCTTCCAGGTCTGGTACTGGAACTCGTGGGCCCAGATCGCCTTGTAGCCGAACTCTTGCTGGTGCGCCGCGAGGCGCTCGGAGCTAAAGCGCCTGCCACGCTCCGTGCCGTTCAGGGCCTCCACGATACCGGCCGCCGTCTCCGCCTCGAAGGCGCGACGTAGCTCCGCGTCGCCTTTGATCTCCTCTTTCATCTTCCACAGGTCCTCGACGGCGTCCCAGTTGCGGTCCTCCGTCGAGCTCTGTAGCCTGCCCACGAGGCCCGGATCGGCCTCGCCCTTGACCTCCGCGATGGTCGCGTTGAGGGCCGTCGTCGCCGAGAACTGGGCGAAGTTGAGCATCCAGTGGATCTTCCAGTGCCTGTCGTGGATGTCTATGGCATCCTCCAACAGAACGGCGAGCTCGACCATGTCCATGTTCTCCATGTCCTGGCCGTCGAGGTAGGCGAAGTTGCGGTCCATCTCCGGTCTGAGCCTCTCGCGCCACCAGTCGAGGAAGTTGTACGCGTAGTGGGGAAGAACCGAACCCAGGTACGCTCCGATCTTGCCCGCGTACTCGCCGCTCTCCGGCACCCTGGGAACGTAGCGACTACCGTACTCGGAAGCCTCTCCGTAAGCCGAAGGGTCAGCCGGCACGGCGGCCGTGTAGAGGTAGCCATTCACCCGCTTGGCGATCCAATCCGAGGCGAACGGCGTTCCGAACCTGCGAAACATGTGGTCGCACGTCAGCCACCACCCGCCGATGTCGAAGAACATCGGAGAGATCGGGTTCGGACAATGAAGGTCGTCCAGGATCCAGAAAAGATCCCGCTCCCCCTCCCGCCAATCAACCGGGAAGCCTTCGTCGCCGTGGAACGCGCCGAGTATCTCGTTGGTGTTCGTGTCCACTTCTCCTCCTCACCCGCATACCGATCAGGCACCAACGGGCACTCCAGAACCCATTTGCCTGAGGACCATGATTATCGATTATCTTTAATCGAAAGTCAAGTGAGAGGGCGGGCACCCTTCTATTCCGGGTGTAGGGGCTTTCGCGCGTCAAACGAACTCCGGGCTCTGGCGCAAGGGCCGGTAAGCAACCCTTCTGAATCATCACCCGT
>DASTQK010000285.1:0-4958 GCA_035761765.1 Rubrobacteraceae bacterium | reverse complement strand
GGTCAGGAGGGACGTGGAGACGTCCCTGCGGCGCTCGGGATACCTCGAAGAGGGCGCGGACGAGCGGGCACTGCTCGACGCTTTGAGCACCTTCATCCGCTCCGAGAACTTCGAGGAGCGCGAGCAGGAGCGAGGGTATCTCGACCGCGCGGTACTCCACTACATGAAGGGGAAGCCTTGATCGCGCGGGCCGCGTTCGCTGGCCCGAGCCGTAGGAGTGCTGTAGTCTAACGCAGTGGGAGGAGAGGTCGAGGATATGGTGGAGGCTATCGAGTAGCCGTGGCAATGCTGGAGGTCAACAACCTCAAGACCTACTTCAGGACCCAGGACGGGGTGGTCAAGGCGGTCGACGGAGTCTCTTTCACCCTCGACACGGGGGAGACGTTGGGGATCGTGGGTGAGTCCGGGAGCGGCAAGAGCGTGACCGCCCTGAGCATCATGCAGCTCAACCCGAGACCCCCGGTCGAGTACCCGGAGGGTGAGATCCTCTTCGAGGGCCAGGACCTCCTGAAGGTCTCCGACAACCGTATGCAGAAGATCCGGGGCAACGACATCGCCATGATCTTCCAGGACCCGATGACGAGCCTCAACCCTGTCTTCACGGTGGGGAACCAGATCCGGGAAGCTATCCGTATTCACCAGAACGTCTCCAAGAGCGAGGCGCAGGAGAAGACCGTTCAGGTCCTCCGCGACGTCGGTATCGCCAACCCCGAGCGGATAGTGAAGGACTATCCGCACCAGTTCTCCGGCGGGATGCGCCAGCGGGCCATGATCGCGATGGCGCTCTCGTGCAACCCGAAAGTACTCATCGCCGACGAGCCGACCACGGCGCTCGACGTCACCATCCAGGCCCAGATCCTTGAGCTGATGGTGGACCTGCAGGAGAAGTACGGCACCGCCATCATCATGATCTCGCACGACCTCGGCGTCGTCGCCCAGATCGCTGACAAGGTCACGGTGATGTACGCCGGGCGTGCCGTGGAGCAGGGCACGACAGACGAGATCTTCTACGACCCGCTGATGCCGTATTCGTGGTCGCTCCTGCGCTCCCTGCCCCGCCTCGACACCGCTGGCGAGGTGAGGCTCCTGCCGATCCGGGGTACGCCTCCGTCCCTGATCTTCCTTCCTCAGGGCTGCAACTTCAACCCCCGCTGCCCCTTCGTCAAGGACGAGTGCCACGAGATAGATCCCGACCTGGAGGAGAAGAAGCCTGGGCACACCGCGGCTTGCATACTCTCCGTCGAGGAAATCGAGCAGAACAAGCAGCGCGTGGACGAGGAGCTGGGCGTGGAAGGGAGCGCGAGCGCTTGAGCGGGGAGGCGAACGGCCGCCAGGGTGCCGCGAACGGGGTACCGGACGACTACCTGCTGGAGACGAAGAACCTCAAGATGCACTTCCCCATCAAGGCGGGCGTCCTCAGGCGCACCGTCGGGCACGTAAAGGCCGTGGACGGCGTGGACTTGCAGATCCGGCGCGGCGAGACCCTGGGTCTCGTGGGAGAGTCTGGGTGCGGCAAGAGCACGCTCGCGCGCCTCATGCTGAGGCTCCTCGAGCCGACTGAGGGCGAGGTCATCTTCGAGGGCGAGAACATCCTGACCTACGACCGCAGGCGGATGCTCGCCGTGCGGCGCAACATGCAGATCATCTTCCAGGACCCCTACGCGAGCCTGAACCCACGCATGACCGTCGGCGGCATCGTCGGCGAGCCCCTGAAGACCCACAAGATCGGTGAAGCCAGCGACCGCAAGAAGCGGGTGCAGGAGCTACTCGAGGTGGTCGGTCTCTCCCCCGAGCACTACAACCGCTACCCGCACGAGTTCTCGGGCGGCCAGCGCCAGAGGATCGGGGTGGCGAGGGCCATAGCTCTGAACCCTAAGCTCATCATCTGCGACGAGCCCGTGAGCGCCCTTGACGTCTCGATCCAGGCCCAGGTCATAAATCTTCTGGAGGACCTGCAGAGGGATTTCGACCTCACCTACGTCTTCATCGCGCACGACCTCTCGGTGGTGAAGCACATCTCCGACAGGGTAGCGGTGATGTACCTCGGGAAGATCGTGGAGATCACCGACCGCAGGAGGCTCTACGGCCAGCCGCGCCACCCCTACACGACCTCGTTGCTCTCTGCGATCCCGATCCCCGACCCGGAGAAGGAGCGCCAGCGCCAGCGCATAGTGCTCGCGGGCGACGTACCATCGCCCGCGAACCCTCCGCAGGGATGCTCCTTTCACACTCGCTGCCCGCGCGCGCAAGAGTACTGCGTTCAGCACGAGCCGGGCCTGATCCCGCAAGACGGCGAGCCAGACGGCGCAGCGAGCGTCCATCGCGCCGCGTGCTTTTTCCCGGTCGAGGAGGGCCAGCCCATAGAGGAATCTGCCGCGACCACGCCCTACAGAGCTGGCGAGTCCACCTAGAGCGCGGCTCTTCGCGCCTTATCAGCGCGCCTCGGCCTGGTGGCCTCGTTCATTTGCACAGGCTGACAAGCGCAGGCCTTAAAGGCCGAAGCGTGCTGAGATGTTGAAATAGTACAATCTCGGCGTGTGGAAGAGCACGGCAAAGAGATATGGGCGGCGTCGCGCCGTCACGTGGGTACTCATGGTCGTGGTGTTGCTGCTGGCGACGGCGCTGGGGGCTTACACGTACGGACGGTCGCAGAGCCCTGCGGCCCTCGAGGAGCAGGACCGCGCGAGCCTCACGCTCTACGCGGAGGCACTGGACGCCGTCCGGGAAGACTACGTAGACCAGGAAGCCATCGACCCCAAGAAGCAGACCTACGGCGCCATAGAGGGGATGCTCGACACTCTGGGTGACGAGGGGCACACGCGCTTTCTCACCCCCGAGGAGCGGGAGCAGAACCGCGAGGGTCTCTCCGGAACGTACGTTGGGATCGGGATCCAGCTCGAAGAGGAGGCCGACGAGGTGGTCGTCGCCGCCCCGATAGAGGGATCTCCCGCGGAGAGGGCGGGGATCGAGGCCGGCGACGTGGTGGTCGCCGTGGACGGCGAGAGCGTGCGCGGCGAGGAGGTGGCGCAGGTGGCCGAGAAGGTCAGGGGACCAGAGGGCACGCGCGTCGAGCTCACCGTTTTGCGCGGCGGCGAGGAACGCGAGTTCGACCTGGAGCGAGCCGAGATCGAGTCCCCCGTAGCCTCGTGGACGATGATCCCTTCGAGTGATGTGGCGTTCGTGCGCCTTGCCTCGTTCTCGGACACTAGCGCGGAGAAGCTCGCGCAGGCCTTTGAGGAGGCGCGGGCAGCCGGCGCCCGGCGCTTCGTCTTGGATTTGCGGGACAATCCGGGGGGGAGGCTGGACCAGGCGGTGCAGATGTCCGGGAACTTCCTGGAGGCGGGCAGCGTCGTCTACGTCCGCGAGGACGCCTCCGGAGAGCGCAAGGAGGTAGAGGTCGAGGGCGGCACAGAGCCTATCGACGTCCCGATGGCCGTCCTCGTGAACGAGGGGACGGCGTCGAGCTCGGAGATCCTGGCCGGCGCTTTGAGGGACAACGAGAGGGCGACCGTGATCGGGGAGACCACCTTCGGCACGGGGACGGTGCTCTCGGAGTTCGTCCTCAGAGACGGATCGGCGATACTGCTCGGCGTCGCCGAGTGGCTCACCCCCGACGGTGACTTTATCCGGGAGACAGGGATCGAACCGGACGTGGAGGTGGGGCTCGCCGAAGATGCCGAGCCGCTAACCCCGAGCGAGGCCCGCGACCTCTCCAGAGAGGAGATCCTCGACCGGGACGCCCAGCTCGCTCGTGCCTTCGAAGACCTCCAGCAACAGTAGCGACGTTCACATAAGTTGGCGTTTCGAGGCGTCATCCTAGCGGGTAGATGAACCAAACGGAAGGAGTGTTTCATGCCGCAGCGCGTACACGAGAGCATAGAGGTGGAGGCCCCGCTGGAGGATGTCTTTAGCTACTGGTCCAACTTCTCGAACTTCATGCAGAACGTCGAGGAGGTCCGGATGACGGGCCAGGACACGAGCCACTGGAAGGTGAAGGGGCCTCTAGGCAAGAGCGTCGAGTTCGACGCCAGGACCACCGAGATGGACCCGAGCCGGGGCATCGGGTGGAACACGGTCGAGGGCGAGGTAATGACCAGCGGTGAGGCACGCTTCGAGGAGATCTCACCTGGCCGCACGCGCATAGCCGTGACGATGAACTACGCCGACCCGCCCGGCGGCAAGGTCGGCGAGGTCGCGGCCGACCTCCTCTCCAACCCCGGGCGGATGCTCAGCGAGGACCTCGGGAACTTCGTTAGGATCGTCGAGCGGGGCGAGCTCGGCGGCCCGGGCGCCCAGAGCCCCAGCCGCTAACGTTCCATAGAGCGATTATCGGGTACCATAAAGCCGTCGGGTCTCCCGACGGCTTTATCCGCATGAAAAGGGGTAGCCCGTGAGCTTCGCCATCGTAGCCCTCATCCTGTTGGTGATCATCGCGATCATCGCCGTCCCGATCTTGATCCGCGTCTTCGGCGAAGCCGCAGGGCGCAACCCGAATCGCCCCGAAGGCGAAGACGAGATCGGGGAGAGGGACCGCACATCAGGTCCAGGCAGGGAGTGACCTGGCTTTCAGCAGCCGCCAAAGATAGAGCTGACTGGAAACCGAGCGCGCGCTTGACCGCGTTCTGCAACGTTGATAGTACTCTGCGCATAGCGCGTGGTAGTGCCACGCCGATGGCTAATCGAGCAGATCTCGCAGCCCCGCGGCGTGCGGGCTGCTCTTTATCTTCGCGAGCGCGGTTAGCTGGATCTGGCGTATGCGCTCGCGGGTTACGTCGAAGCGCTCTCCGACCTCCTCCAGGGTCTTGGGCTGCCCCCCGGTGAGGCCGAAGCGGTACTCGAGGACCATCCGCTCGCGCTCGGGAAGGCCGTTGAGGGCCTCGCGCATACGGGCTTTCAGCAGCGAGGACTTCGCCAGGTCGTGCGGACTCTCGGACTCCTCGTCCGCGATAAAGTCCCCG
>DASTQK010000284.1:0-3563 GCA_035761765.1 Rubrobacteraceae bacterium | reverse complement strand
CTCAAGGGAGACTGGCCCGTCAACCTCGCGCACCGCGGTGCCTCGGCGCGCGCCCCGGAGAACACACTGGAAGCCTTCCGGCTGGCGGTCGAGGCGGGCGCGGGCGGGCTGGAGCTCGACGTGCACGTGACCCGCGACGGCCAGGTAGTCGTTATCCACGACGCGACCGTCGACCGCACTACAGAAGGCTCGGGCGCCGTCGCCGAGATGGAGTTGGAAGAGATCCAACGCCTCGACGCCGGCTACCGCTTCAGCCCCGACGGGGGACGGACCTTCCCCTACCGTGGCCGGGGAGTGAGAATCCCGACTCTCACCGAAGTCTATGCAAGCTTCCCCGAAGCCCGCGTGAACGCCGACATCAAGGAGGCGCAGTGGGGGGCGGAGGAGGCGGTTTGGCGGGTCATCCGGAGCGCCGGTGCCGAAGAGCGGACGCTCATAGCTTCGACCGAGCACCCAGTGGTGCGGAGGTTCCGAAGGATATCGAGGGGGCGTATCGCCACCGCAGCGTCGAGGCGCGAGATAGCGGCGTTCTACGTGCTGAGCAGGGCGCGCCTCGGGGCGTTGGCGCGTCCTGTCTACGACGCGCTCCAGGTGCCCGTCGAGCACCGGGGTATAGAGCTCCTCACGCCTCGGTTTGTGCGTGCGGCCCGCTCCGCGGGGGCGCGGGTGGACGTGTGGACCATAAACGATGCGGCACAGATGCGCTGGCTCCTGGATCTCGGGGTGAGCGGCATCATGACCGATCGCCCGGAGGTGCTCGCGGCCCTGCTCGCCGGACGCCGGTAACGGCATCTCGCCTACGCGCCCTGTAAACTTGCCAGGAAGAACCACCGATTGCGGGACGGAGTAGGAGAGCCATGGTAGAAGAGTCGATCGTCAAAGACCCGAGCCTCGCCCCCGAGGGACAGCGCAAGATAGACTGGGTCGCCCAGCACGCGCCGGTCCTGAACGCCATCTTCAGGGAGCGGCTCTCCGACGGGTCTTTGAACGGCCGCAGAGTCGCGATGACCATCCACCTCGAGGCCAAGACCGCCTACCTCGCGATACTCCTCTCGGAGGCGGGGGCCGACGTCACCGTCTCGGGGAGCAACCCGCTATCGACCCAGGACGACGTCTGCGCCGCTCTAGCGGAGCGGGGAGTCAGGGTCTTCGCCACCCACGACCCGAGCGAGGAGGACTTCGAGGGCTACCTGCTCAAGACCATCGAGACCGGCCCTGACCTCATCATAGACGACGGCGCCGAGCTCGTGAGCCGCATGATCCTGCACCGCCCCGACCTACTCGACGGCGTTAGCGGCGCCTCCGAGGAGACAACGACAGGCGTCCTCAAGCTCAAGGCGATGGACGCGGAGAAGGCTCTCACCTTCCCCGTGCTCGCCGCCAACGACGCCCGCATGAAGTACCTCTTCGATAACCGCTACGGCACCGGGCACTCCTCCATCGTCAGCCTGCTCTCAAACACCAACCTCTTCCTCTCGGGCAAGACCGTGGTCGTGATGGGCTTCGGCTGGGTCGGGCGGGGGCTCGCCAAGTACGCCAGGGGGATGGGCGCCCGCGTCATCGTCTGCGAGCCCGAGCCCGTAAAGCTGCTCGAGGCCTACGCCGAGGGTTACGAGGCGATGCACTCGCTCGCAGCGGCCGATATCGGGGATGTCTTCATAACCGGCACTGGGAACCTGAAGGTCCTTCGGAGCGAGCACTTCGCGCGCATGAAGGACGGGGTCTTGCTCGCCAATGCCGGCCACTACGACCACGAGTTCGACCTCGCGGCGCTAGCCGAGGAGGCAGCGACGGTACGCGAGGTCAGGCGCAACGTCACGGAGTACGAGATGGAGGACGGGAGGCGCTTCCACGTGCTCGCAAGGGGCAGGCTCGTCAATATCGCCGCCGCGGACGGGCACCCGGTCGAGATCATGGACCTCACCTTCGCGGTCCAGGCGCTCGCCGCCCACCACCTCGCCAATCACGCCCCGGAGATGACGCCCGGGCTCCACACCATCCCGGACGAGATAGACGACTATGTCGCCCGCACCAAGCTAGCCACTCTAGGCGTCGAGCCCGAGGAGCTAACAGAAGAGCAGGTGCAGTACCTGAGCAGCTGGAGATAGGAAGGCTTCGGGCATCGGCGAAACGACCTGAAACCCGCTGCCTCTTTACGCCCGGACAACCAGGATTCCTCCGGAAAGGATCAGGGCTATCCCGAGCACCTTGAGTACCCCGATCCCCTGCGCGGCGGGACCGAAGACGCCGAGGCGGTCGATCGCTAGCCCGAAGACGAGCTGGGAGGCGATGACGAGCGAGAGCGTCTGGGCGAGCCCTCCGCGGTTGGCTGCGAGCACGATGCTTCCCAAGATGAAGGCGCCGAGCAGCCCGGACGCTACCGCGCACGCCATGGCGCGTCCCGTGGCTTCGGGCCTGAGCGCGAAGAGCGCCCAGGCGAGTCCGGCCAGGGCCGTCGTCGCCCCCGAGATGCCGATCAGCGCGCCGAGGCCGAGATCCCGCAACCCTACCGAGTTGACTACGACCTGAAACGCAATGGCCACCCCCGCCGACACCGCCAGGAACACCGCCGGACCCACAAGTTCCTCCCTTGTCGACATAGCCCAAAACGCCGCAGACTACCAGCGCTCCGTCGCCTCGTCTACGTAGGAGATCCTCCGTAGACGATTTCGGCCAGCGGTGTTCCAGGGATGTCCTGCTGCTATTATCCGAGCATGAGGACCATAACCGTTCGCTATACGGGTATAAGGGAGTGCCCCAACTGCGAGGGGCGTGGGGATGACGGCTCGCCCTGGCGTCCTTTTCCCTGCCGCAGGTGCAAGGGCCGCGGCAAGCTCGTTACGGAGGTCGAGGTCGAGGACTCGGTCGAGGGGGTCTTGCCGCGCTCGCGCTACGACTTCAACGCCCTCGGAGAGGTCTACCTCATAGACTTCGACGAAGCGCAGGAGATCGAGGTCATCCGCCCCGCGGAGCCCTGGGGTCGACGTGCGCCATGAGGCGCAGCCCCTGGGCGAGAGCCGCGGAGATGCCTACGCCCAGGATGTCAAAGGTGGCCCACTGCGCGTAGGTGGGCTTGCTGATCTGCTCGCCGAACTCCCGTTCGTAGCCAGCCGGGTCGCTTGTGGCGGCCCACTCGTGGGCGAAGGGGAAGAGGGCCCACTCCACGAGCGTCGCCCCGACGACCATCGCGAGCGCCGCCAGCACCCCGCGCCAGCCGCCGCGGAAGACCAGGACAAGGGCGAGCGTCAGGAAGACGATGAGGCGGGTGAGCATGATCAGCTGCTCCCGCCCGACGTGACCCTCGTAGACGCTCTTCCAGGCGTAGACCTGCGCGCCGAACCCGAAGAGCGCGGCGGCGAAGGCGCAGCCTACGGTAAGGGCGACGAGGGATCCCACGCTCCGCTCCATCCCCCGATTATATAGCGGTCTGCCTGGTGTAAGGCGTTTGACGAACCGGCGGTCTGCGCAGGGCGGCGTATGAGAGCGAGCTCTCTAATCAGGGCTCCTGTGTCTCCAGCGCCGCGAGCACGGCCTTCGGGGCCAGGCGTTCCTTGAAGGGCACG
>DASTQK010000283.1:0-4406 GCA_035761765.1 Rubrobacteraceae bacterium | reverse complement strand
CGGGGAGCACTGGCGAGCCTCTCTACCAGGACATACTCGTCGCCCTGAGCGAGGCCGCAGCCGATGGACGGCTGCCGGCGGTGCCGCGCGTCCTCGGCGGCCGCTACGGGCTCTCGTCGAAAGAGTTCACGCCGGCGATGGTCAAGGGTGTGCTCGACGAGCTGGAGAGGGACCGCCCGAAGAACCACTTCACCGTCGGTATTACCGACGACGTCTCGCACACCAGCCTCGCCTACGACCCGTCCTTCAGCACGGAGCCAGAGAGCGTGTTTTGCGCTATGTTCTTCGGGCTAGGCGCCGACGGCACCGTCGGGGCCAACAAGAACACTATCAAGATCATAGGAGAGGACCCGGACTTCTACGCGCAGGGCTACTTCGTCTACGACTCCAAGAAGTCGGGCTCGAAGACGGTCTCGCACCTGCGCTTCGGCCCGCACCCGATCCGCTCGGCCTACCTGATAGGGACAGCCGACTTTATCGGCTGCCACCAGTTCAACTTCATCTACAACATGGACGTGCTCTCCAACGCGGCACAGGGGGCGACCGTCCTGCTCAACAGCCCGTACGGACCCGATGAGGTGTGGAACCACCTGCCGCAACTCGCCCAGAGACGGATCGTCGAGAGGAACCTCGAGCTCTACGTCATCGACGGTAACCGTGTCGCCCGCGAGACCGGCATGGGAGCTCGCACCAACACTATAATGCAGACCTGCTTCTTCGCCATCTCGGGCGTTCTGCCGCGCGAGGAGGCTATCCAGAAGATCAAGAAGTCCATCGAGAAGACCTACGGCAAGAAGGGCGAGGGGGTCGTCCGCAAGAACTTCGAGGCGGTCGACCACACGCTCGCCCACCTGCACGAGGTCACTATCCCGCAAGGGGTAACGAGCGAGCGCGAGATGAACGAGGTGGTCCCGCCCGAGGCCCCCGAGTTCGTGCAGGAAGTGACGGCGATGATGATGGCTGGCCGCGGCGACGAGCTGCCTGTCAGCGCGTTGCCGGCCGACGGCACCTTCCCGAGCGGCACGGCCAGGTGGGAGAAGCGCGGCATCTCGGAACTCGTGCCGGTCTGGGACCCGGATATCTGCATCCAGTGCGGCAACTGCGCCTTCGTCTGCCCGCACTCTGTTATCCGCTCCAAGGTCTACCACCGGGACCACCTCGAGGACGCCCCCGAAGGCTTCCAGTCGGCCCCCATAGACATCCGCGGCTTCCCGGACACCCGCTACACGCTGCAGGTCTCCGTCGAGGACTGCACCGGCTGCACGCTGTGCGTCGAGGTCTGCCCGGCCAGGAGCAAAGAAGAGACCGGCAAGAAGGCCATCAACATGCAGCCCAAGGCGCCGGTCGCGGACGCGGAGAACGAGAACCTGCGCTTCTTCGAGACGCTGCCGGTCAACGACCGCTCGCGGGTGGACTTCTCGACGGTGCGCGGCGTGCAGTTCCTCGAGCCCCTGTTCGAGTTCCCGGGGGCCTGCGCCGGCTGCGGCGAGACGCCGTATATCAAGCTGCTCTCCCAGCTCTTCGGCGACCGGCTCCTCACCGCCAACGCCACCGGTTGCTCCTCGATCTACGGCGGCAACCTGCCGACGACGCCGTGGACGGTGAACAGCGAGGGCCGCGGCCCGGCCTGGTCCAACTCCCTCTTCGAGGACAACGCCGAGTTCGGCTTCGGCATGCGCCTCGCCGCCGACCAGCTCCTCGCCGAGGCGGCCCGGTTGCTCAGGCTGTTGCAGGACGACGTTGGCGGAGAGCTCGTCGTCGAGATCCTTACGGCCGACCAGCGCACCGAGACCCGGATCCGGCGCCAGCGCGAGCGGGTGGCCGAGCTCAAGCGGCGGCTCGTCGGGCTCGGTACGGAGCCGGCCAGGCAGCTGCTCTCCGTCGCCGAGCACTTCGTCCGGCGCAGCGTCTGGATCGTCGGAGGCGACGGCTGGGCCTACGACATCGGCTCGGGCGGCGTCGACCACGTCCTGGCGAGCGGCCGTGACGTCAACATCCTCGTCCTCGACACCGAGGTCTACTCCAACACCGGCGGACAGGCGTCCAAGGCCACGCCTCTAGGGGCCGTCGCCAAGTTCGCCAGCGCCGGCAAGCACGTGGGCAAGAAGGACCTGGCTCTGCAGGCGATATCGTACGGCAACGTCTACGTAGCCCGCGTCGCCATGGGCGCCAACCCGCAGCAGACGCTGCTCGCCTTCCGCGAGGCCGAGGCCTACAAGGGGCCGTCCCTGATCCTGGCCTACAGCCACTGCATCGCCCACGGCATCAACATGCAGCACGGGCTCAAACAGCAGGACCGCGCCGTCCACAGCGGGCACTGGCCCCTGATCCGCTACAACCCGGAGGTCCGCAGCGCCGGCGAGAACCCCTTCTCGCTCGACTCCCAGCGTCCGACGATCCGTCTCAAGGACTACGCGGATCACGAGCTGCGCTACCGCATGCTCTACCGGACGAACCCGGATGAGGCGCAGATGCTGATGGACGCGGCGCAGAAGATCGTCGATCAGAAATGGAAGCTCTACGAGGAGATGGCGGCGCTGGAGCAGGCCTAGCGCCCGCTACGACCGGCGGAGGAGAGACGTGGACCTGACTACCACCTACATGGGCCTTGAACTGAAACACCCGGTCGTGGCTTCGGCCGGACCGCTGTCTTCCACCCTGGAGGGCATCAAGCGACTCGAGGAGGGCGGCGCCTCGGCCGTCGTCCTCTTCTCGCTCTTCGAGGAGCAGATCCGCCAAGAGAACGAGTCCTTCGACTACCTCTACGAGCAGGGCGTGGAGCGCTTCCCCGAGTCGTTGAGCTACTTCCCGGAGGTCGAGGACTACCACGTCGGCCCGGAAGGATACCTGAACCTCATCCGCTCGGCTGTCGAAGAGACCGATGTCCCGATCATCGGTAGCCTCAACGGCATCACCGACGATGGCTGGACGGAGTACGCCAGGGAGATCGAGACCGCCGGCGCCAGCGCGCTCGAGCTGAACATCTTCTACATCCCGGCCGATATCGCCGTTACGGGCCGGGAGGTCGAGGAGCGCTACGTCCACGTCGTACGCCGGGTTAAAGGGGCCCTCGGCATCCCCGTCGCCGTCAAGGTGAGCCCGTTTTTCAGCTCCATGGGCGAGATGGCGAGGCGGCTCGTGGAGGCGGGCGCCGACGCGCTGGTTCTCTTCAACCGCTTCTACCAGCCGGACTTCGACCTGGACGCCCTCGAGGTCCGTACCGACCTGGAGCTGAGCAACCCCAGCGAGATCCGGCTTCCCCTGCTCTGGATCGCGGTCCTCCACGGCCGCCTGAACGCCTCGCTCGCCGCCACCAGCGGCGTCGAGCGCGCCAGCGAGGTGATCAAATACCTCATGGCCGGCGCCGACGTGGCGATGACGACGTCGGCTCTGCTGCGCCACGGCCCCGGCCACATCAATACCCTCGTCAGCGAGATGACCGCGTGGATGGAGCGGCGCGAATACGAGTCCGTCAGGCAGATGAAGGGCTCGATGAGCCAGCGGAAGGTGGAGGACCCGACGGCCTTCGAGCGTGCCAACTACATCAAGCTGCTGGAGAGCTACGAGAGCCCCTACCTGACGTGAGGACCCCTGGTCCCGAGTTACGGGCGTGTATTGATATCTCAGAACCTCTCCATCTGCCCCTCGGGGGTGTACCGCCACCTGCGGAAGTAGCCCTGGGGTTCTGCCGCCGGATAGGGAACGCGCTCGAACTCATCGACTCCGACGATACCGTCCCTTGGGTGAGTGTCGAACCCGGCGCGGACGAGGGCCTTCTCGGCCACCCGAACGCTGGCATAGTCCCAGGCGTACTGTGGCTCATCTAGAGAACGTCTACCTGCGACGATCCTGGCGCCGAAAGGAGCCCGGCAGACGGCCGCCTCGCAGCCCATGCGGAGCTTCCTGCCGCTCACATAGCCCCGCTCGTCGACCTCCTCGAGGTCGAACAGAGGGAAGTCTTCTCGAAGAGAGGAGTCTTCGTGTTTGGCTACCTGCGGATGCCGTGCCGGTGAACAATCTGGAGGGTGCTCCTCGGGAGACCATGGGTCGGCGGGCGCCCGAGAGGCTTCCGATATCAGCACCCACATGATCCAGAGGCCGGGGGCTATCACCAGGCTCTCCAGCGCGAGCGTGAACCACGCAACCCAGATCATCTCAGATCCCCTCGCTCTCTTCGAGAGCGCTCATGTTGCCCACCGCCACCAGTAATCCGCCGTGCTCCTTTCCGCCTTCACATTCTACCCTCTCCGGTCCCCACAACCGACTCGTCTCGCACTTTCTCGGGTAGGGAGACGCGCAAGACGGCGCCTTTTTCCGCGAGGCGCAGGTGGATGTGGTCTGAGGTTTGCGCCTGTCTCAGGTTCTCCGATGCAGCAGGCGGGCGATGTCCTCGGCGAAGAGCATCT
>DASTQK010000282.1:0-3137 GCA_035761765.1 Rubrobacteraceae bacterium | reverse complement strand
CGGCCACAACGTCATCCCCGCCTACCAGGACCAGCAGCTCGCCCGCCTCGACGACAAAAAGTCGGTGCTGCAAGAGGTCATGGACGCCACCGGCCTCAAGGCGCCGGAGGCTCGCGACCTGCTCGGCGCCTTCCTCTTCTCCGGTGAGGACGTCTTCAAGAAGGTGTCGGCGCTCTCCGGCGGCGAGAGGAACCGTCTGAGCCTCGCAGAGATCGTAGTGAGTGGTGCTAACCTCCTCCTGCTCGACGAGCCGACCAACAACCTGGACATCCCCGCCCGCGAGGCCCTCGAGGAATCCCTCCTCGAGTACCGCGGCACCATGTTCTTTATCTCTCACGACCGCTATTTCTTGCGCAAGCTCGCCACGCGCGTCGTGGAGCTCGAGAACAGGAAGCTCACCAACTACCTCGGCGGCTACGATTACTACCGCTCGCACAGGCGCCTGGAGGACGGCAAGGGAAAGGCCCGCCGGCGGCGCCTCCGTCCCGGCCAGGACAAAGAAAAGAACGTCCTCGCCGCCCGCCTCGTCGCCGTGGAGGGCGAGATCGATGCCACCGAGCGCCGTCTCGGCCGCCTCGAGAAAGAGCTCGCCAGCTCCTCCCTCTATGCTGACGGCAAGCGCTCGCGCGAGGTCGTCCTCGAGCACCGCCAGCTCAAGAGCGCCCTCGAAGGTCTCTATGCAGACTGGGGCGAGCTCCTCGAAGAGGCCGAAGAGGCAGGACTGTAAAGACCTTGTCGGCAAGCGAAAAGCTGCCAAGCTTGCGAAGCCTGCGTGTGCTGACCGGCTAGGAAAAGTCGGGACGAGAGGATTTGAACCTCCGACCTCCTCGTCCCGAACGAGGCGCGCTACCAGGCTGCGCTACGTCCCGACTGAGATAGATATTATAGCAGTCGGCCATCGGCTGTCAGCCATAAGCAAGAGCCCGGCACCGAATCGTCCGCGGTTGCCTGCCGAACAAAGTCCGAGCCCTATGCTGAAAAGCTGGCAAGCGAGGGCCCCATTAGAGTCCGAAGCGTGCTGACTAGCTTACAGCTATAAACGCTTGATCCCGGCCCGCGTACAGCTCGAGAGCGCCTGCGATGGCCTCGGCTACGGTAGTGGGATAGTAGGGGTCGGAGGCGAGTTCGAGGTCACGCGGGTTGGTGAGGTGCAGGGGCTCGACCACGACGGCCGGCATGTTGGTCTCGCGCAGGATCTCGTAGGAGCGACCGAACTCGCCGATGTCGCAGGTGCCCAAAGCGCGGCTTATACCGCGCTGAAGGTAGATCGCCGCCATCCTACCTCTGTGCGAGCGGTAGCCGAGGCGCTCGAAGTAGTAGGAGGCGCTGCCGCGGGCCGCGGGCGAGCGGTGGGCTGCGTGGTGTATTGAGACAACCATCTTCGCCCCGGATGAGTTGGCCAGGAAGGCCCGGTCGTCGGCGGAGACCTCCTCGTCATCGCTGCGGGTCAGCAAGACCTCGCGGGCGGGCAGGATCTGGGCGAGCTCCTGAGCTACCGCGAGGTTGAGGTCCGCTTCCGAGAGCACCCCGGAGGCGACATGGCCGGAGTCCGGACCGCCGTGCGCCGCGTCCACCACGATGGCCCCCGAGAAGAGGTCTTCCGGGAAGTATCCCCCGCTCTTGTCCGGGAACTGGTGGGTGCCCAGAGACTGGGCAGCGTAGGTGTCGAGCACCTTGAAGATGCCGGCGTCGACGACCCCGTCGTCCTGCAGCCCGGCGTTCTTCTGGAAGTCGCGGACGGCGCGGGCGGTGCGGGTGTCGAAGAGGCCGTTCACGGCGCCGGGGTCGAACCCCAGGTCGTTTAGCATCCTCTGCAGTTCCACAACGTCCGCGCCCCTGAAAGGCGGCTGGCGCAGGTAGAGCAGGCGTCCGCCGGGCCGGTAGCCCGCCTCCACGATCTCGCGCCAGGTTACGGGTCCGACAAGCCCGTCCGCAAAGAGTCCCAAAGACTGCTGGAAGCCCTTGACCGCGAGCTCGGTGCCCCTCCTGAAGACCCCGTCCATACCTCGCTCCCCGAGGTCCAGGCCCAGGGCCTGCAGACGGGTCTGGAGATCTACGACCTCCCGCCCCCTGTCTCCCCTACGCAGCGTGCGCACTTGCCGGACCAGCCTCCCCTGATTCTCCAGCAACCTAAAGGCGAAGCGCCGGGCGCTGGCCCGGCGCTTCGTGGGTTCTGGATCCGCCCCCTAGTCTTCGACGACGCCCAGTATGTCGTCGGCGGAGAGGACCAGGTAGTCCTCGCCGTCGAGGCTGATCTCGGTCCCCGAGTACCTGGCGAAGACGATGACGTCCCCCTCGCTGACGGCGAGCGGCACGCGCTCTCCCTTGTCGTCGAGCTTGCCCTCGCCGACCGCTACGACCTCGGCCGTCTGCGGCTTCTCCTTGGCGGTGTCCGGCAGCACGATGCCCGATGGCGTCGTCTCCTCGCGCTCGACGAGCTTGACCAGCGCCCGGTCACCTAGTGGCTTGAACTTCATCTCTTGTCCCTCCTTACGTCTTCGGACTTACACATGACCCGCGGCGCTCTCCCGGAGACTCGACAGAGCCTCCTCGAGATCACCCGCCAGAGATTGTAACCGTGGGCGTTACTTGCTGCAATTACAGGCCGAGCTGGGCGGAGAGCTGGTTTTTGGGCAGGGCGCCTATCGCCTGCTGGGTAACCTGGCCGCCCTCGAAGCGAGCGATGGTCGGGATACTAGATATGCTGTAGTTCATCGCGGTCGAGGGGTTATCGTCAACGTTGATCTTGACGAAGCTCACGTCGTTCCGCTCCTCGGACATCTGCTCGAGGATGGGGGAGACTCGCCGGCACGGCACGCACCACGGCGCCCAGAAGTCCACTATCACGGGCTTCTCGGACTTGAGAACGTCGCTCTCGAACGTTGCGTCAGTTACTTCGGCAACCGCCATAGATGCACAACCTCCGTCGCTCGTGAACGCTGGTCTTTCGACCCGGATATTCTAGCACGCAAGCCCTCGAGTTCCGCCGGGCGCAGGGGCAGTTCGTGGTCGCTACGCCGGGCTCTCCTCGAAGCTGCGCGACAGGAGCTCTATCTGCACTGAATCGGCGAGCTCCTCGGCCCGCCGCGGCTCGAAGAGCCCTGCACCCAGGGTCTCGGCGTTCGCAGCGGCGCAGC
>DASTQK010000281.1:0-11246 GCA_035761765.1 Rubrobacteraceae bacterium | reverse complement strand
CGCCGCTCTCCTCATCGACAGCACAGACGGTCTCTTGGCACGCCGCCTGAGGGTGAGCGAGGCGCTCCCCTTCTTCGACGGAGCGATGCTGGACAACATCGTGGACTACATGACCTACGTCTTCGCCCCGATGGTCCTCCTTTGGAGCGGGGGCTATCTGCCCGAGGGAAACGCCGGGGTGGTCTTCGCCGCGGTGCCGCTTTTGGCCTCGAGCTACCAGTTCTGCCGTGTGGACGCCAAGACCGACGATCACTTCTTCTACGGCTTCCCAAGCTACTTCAACGTAATCGCCTTCTACGCCATCGTCTTCGAGCCGGGGCCGGGGACTCTGGCCGCGGTGCTCGTCGTCTGCTCGCTGCTCGTCTTCGTCCCGATCCGCTACGTCTACCCGACGCGCACCGTCGCCTTCCGCAAGCTCTCCCTCACGCTCACCGCGCTCTGGCTCGTCAGCTACGCGGCGATCCTGCTCGAGATGCCCGAGCCTGACCGCCTGATCCTGGGCTTCTCGATCCTCTACCTCTGCTACTACTTCGGCCTGAGTCTCTACCTCTCGGCCAAGATGCTCGGGGCGCACAGGGAGAGGGAGGCTACCGAGTAGCGCGTCTTTGACCCGCGGCCGCGCCGTTGCTAGTCTCCCCGGCGTAGACCGCAGAGAGGGAGAGGAAGTGGCGCTAAACGAGGCACTGTTCAAGCGGCTTGTCGAGACCCCCGGCGTGCCGGGACGCGAGGATAGACAACGCGAGATCGCCCGCGAGGAGCTGGGATCTCTGACGGACGAGGTCCGCACGGACCCTTTGGGCAGCGTCATCGGGACGAAGCGAGGCTCGGACGAGGCGCGCGTGATGATCGCAGCGCACATGGACGAGATCGGCTTCCTCGTCAGGCACATCGACGAGAAGGGCTTTATCCGGCTCCAGACCCTTGGCGGCCACGACCCGGCGAACATGGTCTCCCAGCGCGTCATCGTCACCGCCACGAGCGGCGCCTCGCTGCGCGGCGCCCTGCAGCCCGTGCGCAAGCCGCCGCACCTGCAGCAGGACGGCGAACGCAAGGTGCCCAAGGCCGAGGAGTTCTACGTGGACCTCGGCATGCCCGCAGACGAAGTCAGGGAGACCGTGCGCGTCGGCGACTACGCGACGATGGACCGCACGCTCGAGAAGGTCGGCGCCAACTACCTCGGCAAAGCGATGGACGACCGCGTCGGCGTCTTCGTCATGCTCGAGGCGCTGAGGGCGCTGCGCGGGCACGAGGCGACCATACACGCCGTCGCGACCTCGCAGGAGGAGGTGGGTCTGAGGGGCGCGGAGGCGAGCGGTTCCGCTCTTGCCCCGACCGTCGTGGTCGCGCTCGACGTGACGCTCGCTATGGACGTGCCGGGTACGGAGGAGGAAGGCAGGATCTCCGAGCTCGGCAAGGGGGTCGCGATCAAGCTCATGGACTCGTACTCGATCTCCCACCCCAGACTCGTAGAGCACTTCCGGACGATAGCCGAGCGCGAGAGCATCCCGCACCAGACCGAGATCCTGCCCTCCGGCGGCACGGATGCCGGAGGCGTCCAGCGCCTGCACGGGGGCATACCCGCCATAACGCTCTCCATCCCCTGCCGCTACGTCCACACCCCGAACGAGATGGTGAGCGAGAGCGACGTGCAGGCCGCCATAGACCTCCTCGCCCGCTACCTGGAAGAGGCTCACACCGGCGACTACGCGCTCTAGGGGATATGGACCCGGTACGTTCTCTATCGAGGAGTTACTCGTCGCGCTCGGGCGCGCGGCGGGGGCGCAGGAGGGCGACTGGCGGTCGAGCTGTTCGTGCCCGAGATGGGCTACCGCCGGCTCGAGTTCGTGGAGTACTGCACGAGTGGCGACCATCGGCCAAGCTAGCATGAGAGAAACCAGCAGACGATCCGGGAGGTATCGATGACCGAGAGAGCATACGACCGGCCGCCGGAGATGGCGCTCAAGCCCGGACACGACTACCACGCCAACCTCCTCACCGAGAAGGGCACCGTCAGGATCAAGCTCTTCGCCGAAGAGGCGCCGGAGACCGTGAACAACTTCGTCTTCCTGGCGCGCGAGGGGTACTTCGACGGCACGACTTTCCACCGCGTGATAGAGGGCTTTATGGCGCAAGGCGGGGACCCCACGGGGACGGGTGCCGGCGGGCCGGGCTACAGCATCCGCGACGAGTTCCACCCTGACCTGCGGCACGACAGGCCAGGCATGCTCTCGATGGCCAACCGCGGCCCGAACACGGGCGGCTCGCAGTTCTTTATCACGCACGCGGCCACGCCGTGGCTCGACGATAGGCACGCCGTCTTCGGAGAGGTCGTCGAGGGCATGGAGGTCGTCAGCTCCATCCGCGAGCGTGACCCGCAGAGCGACCGCGAGCCGGGGGACAGGATCGAGCGCGTCGAGATAGAGGAGACCCCGCGCTAGGCCTCGCCAGGGGCTCCCAACGCGCCAGCATCTGGCAGGGACGGGATCGAAGCCCGTCCAACGGCTTCGCGCTGGCGGGCTGCAGCTCGGGGGAGATCGCAGCGTACTTCTGCGTGAAGTCCGTGGCTGCCCGCTCGCCAGAGCGCCTGGCCAGCCCCGCACAAACTAGACGTTCGGGCGGTATCAGAACCTCGTCGCCGCTGCCACAATATGCGCACCGGCACGGAAGCAGAGGATAGAGCAGGAGGGCGAAAGGATGAGCACGGCAGGCGCGACGCGCGCGGCGACGGAGGACGGGGGTCTCCCCGAGCGGCGCGTCACCCCTCTCGAACTGTTCTTCGACCTGGTCTTCGTCTTCGCCCTCACCCAGGTTACGGGGTTTCTCGCCGACCACCTCACGTGGTCAGGGATGCTGCAGGGTGTTGCGCTGCTGGTGGTGTTGTGGTGGGCGTGGGGAGGATACTCGTGGCTCACCAACGCCGTGCCGGCAGAGGAGGTGATCCCCGCGCGGTTGGTCATCATTACCGCGATGGCAGCCATGCTCGTGGCCTCGCTCGCCGTCCCCGACGCCTTCGGTGAGTACGGGGTGTTGTTCGGCTTGGCCTACTTCGTCGTGCGGCTCTTGCACGTGGTCCTGTTCGTGCTCGCCACCGGTAACACGCCGGAGACGCACCAGGCCTTCGTCCGGCTCACGCCGGGCTTTCTGGTCGCCCCGATGCTACTCATCCCTGCCGGGTTCGTGGACGGCTTTGCCCAGGTCATACTCTGGGTGGCTGCCCTCGCTATCGACCTGGGCGTGTCGTTGGTCCGCGGCGTGTCGGGCTTCGAGGTACACGCGGAGCACTTCGCGGAGCGCTATGGTCTCATAGTGATCATAGCCCTCGGCGAGTCGATCGTGGCTATCGGTGTCGGAGCCTCGGGGCTGGCGATCGGGGCAGGGGTCGTCCTCGCCGCCGTGCTCGGGATCGCGCTCGCCGCCGCCCTGTGGTGGGCTTACTTCGACCTCGTCATGCTGGTCGCCGGGCGGAGGCTCTCCGCAGCGAAGGGGGAGGAACGAGCGAGGCTGGCGCGAGACGCCTACAGCTATTTGCACCTGCCGATAGTGGCCGGCATTGTCCTGGTTGCTCTGGGCATCAAGAAGACACTGGCTCACGTCGGCGAGCCGCTCGCGACTATCCCGGCCGTAGCGCTGTGTGGTGGCATCGCCCTCTACCTTGTAGGGCACAACGCCGTCAGGCTGCGCGAGTTCGCCAGCGTAAGCGTTCCCAGGTTGGTGGTGACGACCCTCTGCTGCGCGCTCATCCCCGTAGCGGTGTCCGTCCCCTCCCTCGTCATGCTCGCCATTCTCGCCATTCTACTTTGCGCGCTGGCCGCCTTCGAGACGATGCGGTCTCGTGAATTCCGGCACGAGCTCCGCGCGAGGAGCCACTGAACTTGCTTGTCCGCCAGACCTCGTGGAGAGACCGTCTGTAAACACCCGGCCTCTGGAGAGAACGCCTTACGAGACCGGCCCAGAGCCGGAGGGGACTTGCCGCCACGACCTCTTGTGTCTTACAAGGACCGCGACTGCCTCCGGGTAGCGCTCGCGCATCCTCCGTTCGGCTTCCTCCTCCGACGGCGCCCGAAGATGGTGGTGATGGTTGATCAGGTCCGTCGTCAACTTCGAAGCTCTCGACCACAACGCTACCGGAGACGGGACGGTCGCACCCAGTCGGGCGGGCTTGCGAAGCCCAAAGCCGTTGGCCTCACCCGGATACAGGCTCGCTCGGGCCTAGTCGGGCAGCTCGATGCTGCCGTCCGCAGCCATCGGGAAGGAAGGGTTCCACGCCACCTCCCACAGAAAGCCGTCGGGATCCGCAAAGAAACCGTGGCGCCCGAAGAAGATCTCCTGCGCCTCCTTGACTATCGTTGCCCCGGCCCCGGCAGCTTCTCTGAGTACCGAGTCGACGTCCTCCTCCTCAGCCACGTTGTGCGCCAGCGAGAAGCGCGAGAACCCGCCGTGCTCTACATCATCTACACCCGCGTCGGCGGCGAACGACGCCCTCGGGAAGAGGGCGATCACCACCCCACCTGTCTTGAAGAACGCCACCTCATCGCCGCCCACCTCGGACTTGGGCCATCCCAGGCCGTCCCGGTAGAAGCCGACGGCTCGTTTGAGGTCGCTCACGCCGAGCGTGACGAGGCTCACCCTGGGTTCCACTGCTCTGTCTCCTTCCGTTGCTAGCCGGATATATACGGTATTGTCCCGCAAGGAGCCTCCGTTTCACCGCCTGTTCACCTGGAATGCCTTGTAGAAGGCGAATACTCGGGATAGAAGCCCGGACAAGGGACAACCCGCGCCTCCCGATGTCCGTGCAGAGAGAGAATTGCCGCGGACATCCCGAGGAGCCGCGTTACAGTGCGTTAGAAACGGTTCGCCGTCTCACCCGTATCAGGAAGGGATCGTGCCGATACTCGGTCCGCTCAAAGCGACCGGAGAGCGAGTCGCCAAGACAAGGAGGAGCCTGATGGCAGAGATGCCCATAAACGTAGCCTATCCCGCAAAAGAGGACCTGCGACTGCGCATAGCCCTTGGCGCCTGCCGGTTTAATGCCAGGTCCGGCGAGGGCGAAGCCTGGATAGCCGGGACGTGCTACGACCCTACCGACGGGCGATCCCCGAGGATCATGGAGGAAGGCGGGAGCGTCACGATCACCGAGGAGGAGCATTCATTCGAGCGGCTACCGGCCGTCTTCGGTGGTGTTCCCCGCTACGAGCTCGAGTTCGGCAGGCAAAGACCATTCGCGCTCACCATAGAGACCGGGGCGAGCGAGTTCGACCTCGACCTTGGCGGCGTGCCACTGCGTAGCCTTACGGTCAGACAGGGCGCGGGCAAGTTCGAGCTCGGCTTCTCGGAGCCAAACCCACACACGATGGAACTGCTCGAGATCTCCAGCGGCGCTGCTGGCATAGAGCTGGAGAACCTCGCCAACGCGAACTTCTCCGAGATGCGCCTCTCCGGCGGGGCGGCTGGCTACGAGCTCGACTTCGGAGGTGCGCTCTCGCGGGACGCCCGGGTGAAGGTAGAGACTGGCCTCTCGGGGGTGGAGATATCCGTGCCGAGCACGACGGCGGCGAGGATCGTGGCCGAGACCACCCTGGGAAGCGTAAACGTAGGCGACGGCTTCACCAAGCGGGAGGGAGCGTTTCTGACGGAAGGTGCTTCAAGAGAGGGGACACCTGTCCTGGAGATCCGCGCCGGGGTGAGGTTGGGAGCGCTACAGCTGAGAGCGACCTGATCCGGCGACGATCAGGGTGAGCGCAGACTGCGCGTGCGACGTTATTGTAGTGCTCCATCGTAGTGGAGGGCGCGGTCAGGGGATGCCGAGGGGATTCGTGAGCGACCGTTCACAGAGATCGTGCAGGGGGTCGCGGCGCACCGTGTTTAGGGTGCCCGCCGCCTTGGTAGGTAGCTCTGTTAGCGAGTACTGCAAGCGTCCCCAAAAGGAGGAAACCACAAGACTATGTCCCACACGACCCAAGACCGGACCCGCGAGGAAGGGGTCCGCCGGCTCAGCACGGACGAGGACCCTCGCGGCAGCCAGCATCGCGACGATGTTTACCGCGTCGACCTCAGGCCCAGGAAGGCTAAGACCCGCGATCGCGCGGAGGAGGAGAGGCTGCGCATCAAGATCCTCACTGAACATGAGCCCAGCGACTGAATGCGGCTCTTATAGACTCTGAGTCACCTGGCCGACAGCCTGTCCGTCTTCTTTCCCCCGGGTCCCCCCCGGGGGCTTCTCGTTGCCCACGGGTTGGCGCGAACGGTGTGCGCCACGCATAAACGCAGAGGAGCGGGATCAGTCCTCTAGCGCTTCGGTCTCGTCCTGTAGCTCCTGCTCTGGTGCGACGACGATTATCGGGTGGTCCTCTCTGCTCACGGTGAGACGGAACACGTCCGGCCGGGCGTAGTGGCCAGCTACGTCGAGGTTCCACTTGGATCCTCGTATCTGTCTTGGGTCCAGTTCGGCGTAGAGGATGCCTTCTTCGGCGTTCAGTGGCCCGGCGACAAACTTGCCGTCGGGGCTGACGATGGCGCTGTCCCCCTTGTTTATCCACTCCCCGACCTCGGAGTAGTACTTCGCCTTGAACTCAAAACGGTCCGGGATGTCTTCTTTTCGCAGGGCCATGGCGCAGCCGATCACGAAGGCTCGTCCTTCCTTGGCGATGTGCCTGAGGGTCGAGAGCCAGGGCTCGCCGCTGTCCCAGGTCGGGGCGAGGTAGATCTGCACACCCCAGGCATAGAGTGAATAGCGAGCAAGCGGCATGTAGTTCTCCCAGCAGATCAGGCCGCTCAGTTTACCCAGGGCGGTGTCGTAAACCTCGAGAGTGCTGCCGTCGCCCTGCGCCCACACCATGCGCTCCGGAGCGGTGGGCACGAGCTTTTGGTGCTTGCCCATCAAGTGGCCCTCGGGCCCGATGTAGAGCAGGGTGTTGTACAGGCTCGCGTTAGAGCCGTTTGCGTTGCGCTCGTTGAGACCCATGGCAACGTAGACACCCGCTCGCCTCGCTGCCTGCGAGAGTTCCTCGGTGACCGGGCCGGGAATCTCGACCGATTGTTCTAGCAGCTCCGCGTAGATGTCGGCTAGCACCCGGTGCTGGCCAGGCGGTATACGCCACACCCAGTCGGGGTATGTCGGGATAAAGGCCTCGGGGAAGACCACCAAGCCGGCCCCGCTTCGTCCGGCCTCGGCGATCAGCTCGCACGCTTTGGAGACGGTGGCTTCGCGGTCGAGAACCACGGGCGTCGCCTGGACCACAGCTATCTTGAAGGTCGACACGATCGTCTACTCCTTTCTGCTTGACTACTCTTTCACCACCATGATGACAACCGGCTAACATCAGTGCATGCGTAATGGGGTACTTCGAACGGGGACCGACACCTACCGCCCCACGTGGACTGGACTGAATAACCCACCAGACAGCTATTCTAGGCGATATCAGCCTCTTTCGGACTATCTTTTTCGTAGGTGTAGCCTCGAGATCCGTTTGCGGAGGTTTCAGGCACTAATCGATCTCCTGGCAATCAGCGGACGACCAGGGACAAAAGCTGACAAGCTCAAAGGCCCGAAGCGTGCGTTCTGCAGGACGTACAGCCACTTTGCAGGTCGCCTCAGGGCAAACCGATGCGGCCCGGCGGCCAGAAGCGGAAGAGTGCCTCCCCGATCAAGTTCTCCTCCGGCACGGGTCCGAAGAAGCGCGAGTCGAGGGAGTTCGTGCGGTTGTCCCCCATCACGAAGACGTGATTCTCTGGAACGGTCTTCGGGCCGAAAGAGCAGGTCTTCGGCGCCCCGCGGGCGCAGGACTCTCGCCGCAGGTATGGCTCCTTTACCTTCTCGCCGTTTATGAAGAGGTCGCCATGCATCAGCTGCAGGCTATCGCCAGGGATGGCGACGACGCGCTTTATCAGGGGTTCCTCTCCGCTGTCGGGGCTCTCGAAGAGGACGATGTCGCCGCGGTGGGGCTCTTCGAGGTCGTAGGCGAGCTTGTTGATCAGGATGCGGTCCCAGACCTTGAGGGTGGGGACCATGCTCTCGGAGCCGATGTAGAACGGGGAGGCGACGACAGGCCGGACGAAGCCGAAGACCAGAACGAAGGAGATCAGGAGTATTACCGGGAGCTCGAGGATGGACTTACGCAAGGCTCTGTACCACTGGCTCCACGCTAGAGCAGCAGGCCGATGCGGCCTGGCGGCCAGAAGCGCAGGAACGCCTCGCCCTCTATATTCTCCTTCGGAACCGGGCCGAAGACCCTGGAGTCCTGGGAGTTGGCGCGGTTGTCACCCATCGCGAAGACGTGGCCCTTTGGGACGATCGTGGGGGCGTAGAAGCTCCTGTCCGGGTACTTCTCGTTCACGTAGGGCTCCCGCTGGGGCTCGCCGTTTACGAACAGCCTGCCGCCGCGCACCTTGATCTCGTCGCCAGGCACCCCCACGACGCGCTTTATCAGGTCCTGGTCGTCGCCCTGCACGCTCTTGAAGACGATGATGTCCCCGCGCTCTGGCTCGGTGAAGCGGTAGATAAACTTGTTGACGAGGACCCGATCACCGTACTTGAGCGTCGGGACCATGCTAGCCGATGGGATCCAGAACGCCTCGACGACGAAGGGCCTGACGAAGCCGAAGACGAGCACGAACGAGACGACAAGTATGATGAGGAACTCGAGGACGCCGCCCCCGCCCTTCTTGGAGGCGTCGCGGCGCCGCTCCCGGCGCGCGCGGCGGCTGATAGTGGTGTCGAACTGCTCCTCGTAGGGCGGCCTCTCGGACATGGAGACTAAGAATACCCCACGCAGGCGGATACCGCCTCGACTATTTCTTTCGTTATCAGGCCTTCGAGGCGCGCGACCTGCGCCAGCGCCACAACAGGTAGAGTGCACCCAGGACGAACACCACCGCTACCGCGTAGTCCAGGAGATGGAGGTAGTCTCCGATCCTCTCCCAGTTCTCGCCCAGAACATAGCCAAAATAGGTCAGCGCGAAGACCCAGGGGATGCACCCGAGGGTCGTGTAGAGGGTGAACTTGGCGAAGTTCATCCTGGCGGTCCCGGCCGGGAAGGAGATAAATGTGCGGACCACGGGCAGGCAGCGTGAGATAAAGACTGTGAACTCCCCGTACCTGTCAAACCACTTCTCCGCCAGGTGGAGGTGGTGGGCCCTCACCCCCACGTAGCGCCCGTAGTGGAACCACAGCTCGCGCCCGCCCCACAGCCCGATGAAGTAAGCGACCCACGAGCCGACCAGGTTCCCGAGAACCCCCGCGGCCACCGCCGCAAACAGCGTCATCTCGCCCTCGGAGACCAGGTAGCCCGCGAAGGGTGATATCGCCTCGGAGGGGATCAGGATCCCCATGCTCTCGAGCAGCATGAGCACGAAGACCGCGGGCACGCCGTAGGCCCCGATGGTGTGGGTGACGAAGTCTATGAGCGGTTTGAGGATCGCTTCGAGCACGGAGGAGAAGCTAACACCTGGACGTCATATTTTCCAGCGGCCCATCTCCTCAACGGTCCTTCCGGCGAATCTCAGCCGTCTTAAGGCCCCGGATCGAGAGCCACGTCACGTACGCGGCCCCGACGAAGACGAGCCACAGGGGCGCGGCGAGGAACCCGGCCAGCACATCCGTCGGGTAGTGCACCCCGAGGTAGAGCCTGCTGAAGCCGATCAGGAGCACAAGCGAGACCCCGAAGGCCACTACGGTCCACCGCGCGTAGCCCCGCAGCCGGTAAGCCAGTATCAGGGTCAGCGCCCCGTAGAACCCGACCGCGACGGCGGCGTGCCCGCTCGGGAAGGAGTAGAAGGCGGCTTTGTACCCCGACTCGAAGACCTCCGGTCTAGACCGCTCGAAGACGGCCTTGAGGACGGCCGTCAGCAACGACCCGCCGACGGTCGAGACCAGTACTAGAACCGCAGCGAGCCTCCAGCCCGCGAGATAGAAGGCGAGGACCGCCACGGCGAGAAGCGGCATCACCACCCAGTAGTAGCCAAGGGCGGTCACGAGGCGCATCGGACCGTCGAGCCACTCTGGGGAGTGGGCGTTGATCCAGAGCAGAACCGCCCGGTCGAACCGACGGCTCTCGCCCTCGACCACCCCGTCCGCCAGCTCTGCGAAGGCCCAGACGACAAAGGCGGAGACCCCCAGCCCCACGGCCAGCCAGACGGCGGCAGCGAGCGTAAGCCGGTTCGCTATCTTCCGGAATATCTCCGCGCGAAGCTCGAGCATCGTCCTGAGCATAACAAGGATTCTATCCACGAGAACGAGAGCCGTCCCGACCTTGTTGGGAGCAGAGCCGTGTCGCATACTCGTGCCGTAGGAAGAGACGGCATCGAGAGAGGTGACTGCGTATGCTGCGACTGTACGCGGCCGCGGATAGCGCCGTGACGATCGTGGAGAACGGCAGGGTCGAGCGGACACTGGAGGGACGCGGCGCGCGCTGCGTGGCGGTGGACCCCAAAGATCCCGACACCCTCTACGTCGGCACCTCGGACGAGGGGCTGTACAGGAGCACCGATGGCGGCGGAAGCTGGGAGGGACTATCTGACGTAGAGCACCCCAGGGTCACGGCTATAGCCGTCTCACCGGCGGACGGGGCGCTCTACGCCGGCACGGAGCCAAGTTCTCTGTTCGTCAGCCGCGACGGCGGGGCTTCCTGGCGCGAGCTGGAGGGCTTGAGGAACCTTCCCTCGGCTCCTACGTGGAGTTTCCCGCCGCGTCCGTGGACCTCGCACGTGCGGGCGATATCACCCTCCTACACGGACCCCGGTCTTGTCGTGGCGGGTATAGAGCTCGGAGGTATCGTGAGGAGCCCGGACGGCGGCAAGATGTGGCAGGACCAGCGGCCCGGCGCCTACGCCGACTGCCACTCCCTCGCCGCACACCCGGCAACCCCCGAGACGCTCTACGAGGCCGCCGGGGGCGGGTTCGCCGAGAGCGGGGACTTCGGCGATAACTGGTCGGCCGCCGACGAGGGGATGGATCTCCACTACGTGTGGGGGCTAGCCGTGGACTGGGAAGACCCCTCCCTCGTCTACGCCTCGGCTGCCTCAGGGCCGGGACGGGCGCACGGGGGCGGCTTCTCGGGCGCGGAGATCTACCGCCGCAGGGACGGAGGACCGTGGGAGACCGTACTGGACGGTCTCGCCGCCTTCCCTTACGCGCTGGCTGCCGCCCCCGAAACCCCGGGCGCCCTGTACGCGGGGTTGGGAGACGGGACCATCCTCCGCACCCAGGACGCGGGGGAGAGCTGGCACGAGATCGCCCGCACACCCAGCGG
>DASTQK010000280.1:0-9070 GCA_035761765.1 Rubrobacteraceae bacterium | reverse complement strand
CTCTGTACCTTCCCGGATCCGGTACGCACACTGCACGAGATGGCCCGGGTGTGCAGGGCTGACGGCCGCATCCTGTTGCTGGAACACGGGCGCAGCGACAGGGAGCGGCTGGGCCGCTTCCAGGATCGGAGGGAAGTTGCTCACGCGAAGAAGCTCGGCTGCTACTGGAACCGCGAGCCCCGGCAACTGGTAGAGGAGGCGGGCTTGAAGGTCTCGTCTGCAAGGCGCAGCTTCTTCGGCATCTTCCACCGGATAGAGGCCGCCCCGGAGAAGATATCCGGAGCCGCAAGCGCCTGATCCCTTTATCCTGTCGTTGTATACATTGAGATAGCGCCGGCAACGCCGCAATGTTACTCGAAGGTAGCTGCCACTGCCGGGCCGTCAGGTTCCGCGTCGAAGCGCCGGAGCCCTACTCTTTCTTGTACTGCTCGACCTGCCGCAAGACGGCGGGTACGCCATAAGCCTCGGGGCGCTCTCCGGTACTCTAGAAAAGCCTCTTGCCAGGTTCTTGTGCGAGGTCCTCGAGATCGTAACCGAGGTCACTGGCCGACGCTTCGAAGAAGGCTCGGTTGCGCTGGGCAAAGGGGACCCACTCCTTGTAGCGTTCAAACCCCTCCTTCGGGTCCGGTGCGTCTTCCAGACGGGCGAGGTCGCGCATAAAGGCTTCCATCTGCAAAAAGCGCCCGAGCCAGGGGTCCGAGGGCTCCTTGTCGCGTTCGAGGGCGGCCTGGAAGGTCTCGAAGGGGACAAGCTCCGGGGCGTCTTCCGCCTCTTCGGAGAGAAAACGCTCGGCCAGGTACCCGGTCAGGGTATCGAGGCCGACGATCAGGGTCGCCAGCCAGGGGGTCTGGCTCCCGGGGTGGTTCTTCGGCAGGCCCCAGCGCAGGGCGCCGGCCATGCCGCCGATCATACGGAAGGCGAAGGGCAGCGAGCGGTAGGCCCGGCGACTGTGATAATAGTAGACGATGGGGTAGCGCCGTATCCCCTCGTAGACCTCGACGAGGTCGCGGTGGAGGGACATCACGTGCGTCTCGAGGCCCCGGGGGTGTCCCTCCGGGAAGTGCGGTCTCAGGATGCTCAAGGGATCGTCGGTGTCCTGGGCCTGGTGGTAGAGCCCGGCCGTGAGGACGCCGAGACGCTGCAAGACCTCGTAGACCCCGATGACGTAGGAGATCGAGAGCGTCAGGATGCCGAAGCCAACCAGCGCCTCGGAGACCGATATCGCCTGGTAGGTCGAGCTCAAAGGGGTCACGTCGCCGAGCCCCAGAGTGGCGATGCTGACGCCGCTGAAGTACAGCGCCTCCATGAAGGAGGGCGCGAGGCGCTCGCTGGAGAACTCAAACGTCTGTGCGCTCATGCCGGCGTAGTAGATGAGGGCGTACCCCAGGGCCACAAGGGATATCCAGACCGTGATCGTCACCGGCACCATAAGGGGGGCCGCCATCGAGCGTCCCAGAGCCTGCCACCGCCGCGGCAGCGGGCGGGTCAAGAAGCGCACCAGGTTGAAGATGCTGTTGTACAGGCGGCTGCTGAGGAACCCGAAGCCGTCGTAGTGGAGCACGGTAAAGAACACATCAAGGATGCCCAGAGACAGGACGAGAACCCCGGCCACGATGATGATCCACTCCATAGCCCGCTATCAGCCCAGCACCCAGGTGTCCTTCATCCTGCCGCCGCTGGAGATGTTGACGAGCTTGCTGCCGCGGGCGGCGATTCGGCTCATCGCTCCGGGCACGACCTCTATGGTCTCGGTGTCGGGGGCGAGGGCGTGTACGCGGTAGTCGGCGTGCGAGTCGCGCAGGACGATCTCACCGTACTCGGTCTCGCAGAGGACGTGCGTCGAGAACTCCAGCACCGTCTGGGCGACGTACTCGACCGGGTTATCCTCGACCTGCTTGCGGAACTCCTCTACATCTTCTCTGGATTCCTCCGGGGCTATGAGGACGTCCTTGCCACCCCAGCCGCTGCGGCTCTTGATGACCAGCTCGTCGAAGTGGTCCATGACGTACCGGTAGCCGTCCTCGACGGCCAGGGAGAAGGTCTCTGCGTTCTCGAGGACCGGCTCTTCGCCGAGGTAGGTCCGGATCATGTCCGGAATAAAGGGATAGACTCCCTTGTCGTCGGCGATGCCGAGGTTGGGGGCGAAGACGGCCCGGACCTTCCCCGTGGCCTGGGACTCGACGAGCCCGGGGAGGTCGTCGTAGATCCTTCCATCCTCTATGCGCTCGTAGACGATGTCGAGCCGGCGCCCGCTGGCCCTGTGCACCAGGTACCCGTCGCGGTCGAGCTCGACCTCGTGACGCTCGGCCAGGATGGCGTCGAGCTCACTGGCGAAGACCCTGTGGTCCAGGTAGTACTGGTCGTCTGGGCCGGTGGAGAGGATGGCGAGCGTGGGGTCTGGCTCTCTGGAGGCGGATCGCAAGACCTCCCCGAGCCGCTCCATGAGCCCGTCGAGCGGGCGCACGCCGAGCGCCGCGTACGACCCCGGCAGGACCTCGGCGGTGCGAGCGCGCATCAGGACCATCGGCTCGATGCCCACGGGCATCTTGGCGTTGTCCTCGATGACGAGGTACCGCCAGCCGTCTGCGTTCTCGACAGAGACGATATCGAAGCCCATCTGCCTGTTCGGCACGTCCCCGAAGCGCGTAGGGATGGAGGCGTCGTAGAGCGCGCTGCTCTCTATGATATCTCTCGGGACGACCTCGTCTTCGCCGGCCTCGAGGCGCCGCAGCCACTCGTTTATGGCGAGCATCCGCTGGGCGAGACCGCGCTCGAGCGTATCCCAGTCCGGGGCGGGGATGAGGCGGGGGAAGTAGTCGGTCGGGTGCGTCCTGTCGCCGCTTGAGACCCCGACCCTGAGCTGCTCCTCGAGCATCCGCCCGTGGGCGCGGCGGACCCTCCTGTCCCACTCCTCGGCTCCCATCCCCTCTATCTCCTCCAGCACCGGCCGGTAGTGCGGGGTTGCACGGCCGTGCGAGGTGAAGACCTCGTTCGGAGCGGAGAGCCTGCGCTCGAACTTTATGAAGCCCTCAGGCATCGGGAGAGCGGATACCCCGGCTCAGGACGCCGGCGGTTTGTAGACGCACATGCCGACGATGATACCCACGGCTCCCGCGGCATCCATTATGTCCCGCAGCGACTGCGCGGACGAGTGCGGCATGTCGAGTGCCTCGGCCATCCCGGGGCTTACGTAACCGTCGAAGAAATCGTCCATGTCCTTTATGCTCACCTCCAGCCTCTCGGCGACACCGCTGTGCGCGGTCCCACTGACCAACTCCCTGAGCTCGTATTCCGTCAGCCCCAGCCGCGAAGCTGCTCCTTCCACGCTCAAGTCAATCCTCCTCTCTACGCCTGCCCGGAAGCCTACCCAAGTCCGCGCGCCGACGCTACGAGCCCGTGCTACCCGAAGAGCCCCACCAGACCGCACGGGAATCCCAACACGAACGAGAGCGAGAAGGTGATGGCGAAGAATACGTTCTCATCGGAGATGTAGGAGTAGACGCGGCGGTAGTGGGCCATCAGCAGGGCCGAGGGTACGGCTATCCCTGCCATGAGGACGGCGGTGACCCGCAGCGTGTTCAATGACCCCATCTGCAGGCGGACGCCCTCCACGTTGAGGAGCAAGAGCGCGAACCAGTCTACGGTGAGCATGAGGGCTATGCCGAAGACGACGAGCAACGCGATGAAGACCGGGCGCGGGAAGAGCGGGCCCTTTACGGGAGCGTCAAGCTCCGGATCGTAGTCGTCGAGCGACCTGTTCCGAAGGCGCCGCGAGAGCTTCCAGAATGGACCGGCGGGTTCCATGATCGTCGTATTCTAAGACAGATGCCCTAATAGTTCTGCGGGCTCACCGGCGCAGGAAGCCGCCTTCGGAGTGTATGACCTGGCCGGTGATCCAGGCCGCCTCCTCGCTCGCCAGGAACGCCACGAGCCTCGCGACGTCCCCGGGCTCCCCGACCCTGCCGAGAGCGAACCTGGGCACGAGCTCACGCTTTAGTTCCTCCGTCATCCAGCCGGTGTCCGTGGGGCCGGGGTTGACGGCGTTGACGGTGATGCCCTTGTGTCCGACCTCCGCAGCGAGCGTGACGGTGAAGGCCTCGATGGCGCCTTTGGTCGCGACGTAGGCGAGCTCGCCTGGCATCGGTCCGAGCGACTGCCCGGAGGTAAGGTTGATGATCCTGCCCCCCTGCCCGGCCTCGTACCGGCGCGCGAAGCGCACGCTGAGCAGCACCGTGGCGCGCACGTTTACCGCGTAGTGCGCATCGAGCGTCGCGGCGTCCAGCCCCTCGAAGCCGTCGCGGGTGGAGTAGGCCGCGTTGTTAACCAGGATGGAGGGCTGACCGAGCCTTCCGGCTACATCGTCCAGGAGTCGCTCCGGAGAGTCCGGTAGCGAGAGGTCGATCTCCACCCCCTCCGCCCTGACGCCCGTGCCGCGCAATTCCTCGAGCAGGGCCTCCGGTCCCTTTTCCTCGAAGTCCCGCGACACATCCCGGTCGTAGTCTCCCCAGTAGGTGAGAAAGACGTCCGCGCCTGCGCGGGCGAGCGCGCGGCAGATCGCCGCCCCTATCCCCCGCCGCCGTCCCGCACCGGTGACGAGCGCCACCTTTCCGTACAGGTCTTCCACCCGGGCAATTGTAGCCGCTTACCGCTCGGTAGGCTCCTCTTCCGAGGCGTGGCGGGCCGCCACCCGCAGGGCGTGCAGCGAGTCGTTCGGGTCCATGCCGGAGGCCCGCAGGAGGTCCATGGCGGTAGACCGTACCTGGCCAACGAGCACGCTGGTCTCCAGATCGTTGCGCTCCTTGAGAGCAGCGGTCGCCTCCTCGGCGGCCTTCAGCGCAAAGTGCCGAGTATCCAGATGATCCGACCTCTGGAGGTAGATGCCCAGGGTCTCGACGGCGCGGGCGAGGTCCAGTAGTGCCTCGGAGAGCACCTCCGGCGCGTGCTTGTCGTCCTGCAGCAAACTGACGGCGGCGCGCGCCAGGACCCGCGTGTTGCGCACCGCGAGGTCGAGCTGGTCCGCGACGGACGCGTAGCGGGCAAGATACCCGAGATACCGCCTCCCGGGCGGGGAGAGGCGCGCGGTCCCGTACCCTGCAGCGAGAGCTTCCTTGAGAACGCTCACCCGCGCGTCGAGCTCCCGCGCCTTCCCCAGCGCCTGCTCCGCCAGCCTCAGGTCGTCGGTGTGCAGGGCGGCGGTCGTCTCCCCCAACATCACGATAAGCTCGTCGAAGATCGGGTACGCCGCCCGCTCGACCATCCGCCTGGGGTCGTTGGGGAAGAGCGCGCTGATAGCCAGCGCCACCCCGCCGCCCACCAGCGCGTCGAAGAAGCGGTCGGGCGATAGCCCCTGCGTCGAGGGCTCAAGGGTCACAGCCAACAGAGCCGAGACTCCAGCCTCGGTTATTAGCAGGGAGCCCCCGCCGAGGAGTATCGCCGCAGCCATCGCCAGGGCCACGACGGCCCCGATCTGGAGCGGTCCCGTCCCGATTGCGAGCGCGATGGTGTCCGCCACGGCGAGCCCGCACGCGACCCCGAAGACCAGCTCGGCCGCTCTCCTCCCCTCCTGCCCGACCGCGACACCGAGCGAGACGACAGCCGCTATGGCCGCGAAGAATGGCTGCTCGTGCCCGAGCACCGTCGCCGCGATGAACCAGGCCACCGTCGCGGCCACCGCCGTCTGAACGATGGGCCACGCCCCGCCCCGGAGCCGCCCGAACACCAGCTCCAGCCGCCGGCGCAAGGCCCATATGCCGCCGTTTATCCTGGTCTCCGTCAGTACGCCCAGGCTCATCGGCCAGCCACCCCCCTCCGTAAGAAGCGATCCTCATAACTATGTGCTGTACGCACACAACTGCAAAGCTAACACGAGTCTGCTTGGGATCAAGGTGTTTAACCGACGTTTTGCCGGACTGTTACCGAGTTGTTATCCGGGGCCGCGAAGGGGGGTCTGAGCGGTGCCTACGAGTCCACCCTCGGGAGCGTCTGCCAGTCGCCGTGCGAGCTTCTCCGCTCTCGTGTGATCCAGGTCAAACGAGTGTACAATCTCACTATGACCGTGTTTCGCTACGGGCACGCGCACTACGAGGAGGGTGAGTACGTTCGCCACAAAGAGGCGGTGCCTGGTGACAGCCTCGACCCCGTGGTGCGCATAGTGGAGGATCTGGGGACCATCGAGATCCCCTGCGGCAAGGTGGACTGTCGTGCCAACTGCCTGGAGTATCTGGTCCGTTCGTCCCGTAGAGGTGAGGACTACGCTCTGGCAGAGTGCAAGCTCTCGCCGCTAGTAAGTATCATTTAGAGCTGTCGGCTTCATCTCTGACGGCGATGCTCCCAATCCTGGCAGCTGAAAAGCTGCTGGGCTAGAAGTCTTCCAGCTCGTAGTGCTTCTGCTCGCGCGGACGGTCGCCCTCGTAGAGGCGCTGCAGAAGGCCGCCGGCGACGGGTGAGAGGAAGAGGCCGGTGAGGCCGGCGGGCAGTAAGTCGCGGGCGATGGTCCAGGCGACGAGGAGCGGGGTCCCGGTCGGAAAGCTGGAGGCGCGTATGAGGCGCAGAGGGTCGAGGACGCCGCCGGCGGGAAGGATGCCGGTGGCGTAAGCGCCCAGAGTGAGGAGGCCGGATATCACGCCCATCAGCAGCGCGAGCGCGAGGCTCAGGGTGAGGCGTGATGCGGACGGGTTCCCGTCGCCGGAGCCGCGCCTCAGGAGCAGGAGGCCGCCGAAGATAGGGGCGGCGATGAGGCCTGATATCAGGCCCACGCCGATGTAGACGAGGGATATAAAGGTCAGGTTGCCCTCGCTGGTCCCCCCGCCCTGCAGGATCAGGAGCGCGAAAGGCTCGGGGAAGAGCGACTTCACGAACATGAAGCCGAGGCCGTAGACGGCGCCCACGCCGAGGAGGCGCCAGAAGATCACGGCCTCCCCTTTACGGCCCGGTCGACGAGCCTCCCGAAGGCGGGACCGAGCAGGGTGCCGCCGGCTACCGCGTAGAGGAAGACCGAGAGCGCCACGAAGAAGCTCCCGACAAAGACGCGCGGGCTCATCAGCACCGATGGGTCCACGCGGTTACCGAGCGAGAACTCCGAGATGCTGAGAGCGGTGAGGGCCCAGATCGGGGCCGCCGCGAGCGCCCCGCCCACGAGCCCCTGCAGGAACCCGAGCCCCATAGGGCCGCTCCCCTTCCGTCTCGCTGCCCTGCGCCCTGCGACGAGGGTTCCAACGCTACCGCTCAGGGCCGCGACCAGGAATGCTGCGACCAGGAAGCCGGAGAGGCTGCGCGTCATCACGAGCGCCGGCAGCGCCGCGAGGAGCACGCCCCACACGGAGCCAAGGAGGAGGAGCCTGTTGCGGATGTTCGCCGTCATCGTAGACGTGAGGTTAGCCGCAGGGGAGCGGAACGTCAGCAAGAGGTTTCACGTCCTGGGCTACTCCGCTGCCGCCATCCCGGCGCCTTCGGCGCCCTCGTCGATCCAGACCGTCTTTATATTCGTGAATTCGCGGATACCGTAGTGGGAGAGCTCGCGCCCGTAGCCCGAGTTCTTCGCGCCGCCGAAAGGGATCTCCGGGGTGGACTCGGTCATCCGGTTCACGTAGACCATACCCGCCTCTATCTCGCTCACGAAGCGCTCCTGCTCCCGGACGTCGTTCGTCCAGGCGCTCGAGCCGAGGCCGAATGTCGTGTCGTTGGCGAGCCGGATCGCGTCGTCTATATCCCTGGCCCTGAAGAGCGAGGCGACGGGGCCGAAGATCTCCTCCCTGTAAGCCGGCGATTCCTCGGGGATGTCCGTGATGACGGTCGGCGGGTAGAAGTTGCCCGCTCCGTCCATCGGCTTCCCGCCGGTGAGGACGCGCGCACCCGCCGCAACCGACTTGCGGACCTGGGAGTCCACGTCCTCCAGGATCTGGGGCGTGGCGAGCGGACCCATCTCCGTGTCCTCGCTCATCGGGTCACCGACCTTGAGCGAGGACATCCTCTCCACGAAGCGTCGCTCGAACTCGTCGGCTATCTCCTCGTGCACGATGATCCTCTTGGCGTTGATGCAAGACTGCCCGTTGTTGAGCGTGCGCGAGGTAACGGCCGCGTTCACTGCCTTCTCCAGGTCCGCGCTCGGCATCACGATAAACGGGTCGCTACCGCCGAGCTCGAGTACGCTCGGCTTGATCTGCTCCCCCGCCTCGGCGCCCACGCTCCTGCCGGCACCCTCGCTGCCGGTGAGCGTCACGGCCCGCACCCGCGGGTCGTCTATGACGCTCTGCACCTGCCCCGAGCCGATAAGCAGGGTCTGGAAAGCCCCCTCGGGGAAGCCGGCGCGGTGGATGATGTCCTCTATGGCCAGAGCGCACTGCGGCACGTTCGAGGCGTGCTTCAAGAGACCCACGTTGCCGGCCATGAGCGCGGGCGCGGCGAAGCGGAAGACCTGCCAGAACGGGAAGTTCCACGGCATGACCGCTAGTACGGGGCCGAGCGGCTCGTAGCGGACGAAGGCACGGGCGCCCTCGAGCTCCGCCTCCTCGTCGGCGAGAAAGCGCCCGGCGTTCTCGGCGTAGTAGCGGCAACCGCGGGCGCACTTGTTCGCCTCCGCGGTAGCGGCGGCAAGCGTCTTGCCCATCTCGCTCGTCATCAGGGTGCCGAAGTGCTCGGCCTCGTCCTCCAGGATCTCCGCCGCCCGCAGCAGCCTCTCCGACCTCTCGGCGAGCGGGGTCTTCCTGTACTCGAGGAAGGTGTCGAAGGCGCGTTGGATCTTCTCGTCTATCTCGCCTTCGGTCAGATTCTCGAAGCTCTTGATCTGCTCGCCCGTAGCCGGGTTGACGGTGGATATCGCCACGGTGTCCTCCTTGTGAGCCTTTTTCGCCCCGTTGAGGCAAATATACACTTTGCGTGTACCCTCTGACCACGCTGTCTAATCAGAGCGAGAGTTGTGCATAGGCAAGCGGAATACTCCAACAGAGAAGAGTCGCGGCAGAACTGCCTTTGACACCACATCGACACTACTCAGAAGCTCAAGGCCTCGTCAATTCTAAGCTAACTGGTAGAAGGGTATTCTCGGAAGTTCGCAACCCCTAGCAACGCGTTA
>DASTQK010000279.1:0-4657 GCA_035761765.1 Rubrobacteraceae bacterium | reverse complement strand
GATGACGATCAGGCTCGCCGCCACGGCCTCTTTGATCTCCCACCCGGCGACGTAGACCAGGGCCGGGACGAAGACCATCGCCCCTCCAACCCCGGCGAGCCCGGAGAGTGTGCCGCCGACGAGGCCCAGGGTACCCAGAATCAGCAGGTGTAGGATCGCCATCACTTGATCTTGGGGGAGCCGGGCGCGAGTTATCCTTCGCGGTGATCAGGTGCCGACACGCCGTCGCGCCTGTCCCCGCTTGGCGAGGTCGGATGTCGTTCGGTTTACCTTTGTTCCTTCACTTTTTGCTTTTTATGCTTCATGGCGGCGGCCTGGTTCGTGTACTGGCCAACATAGCGTGCGGCCACAGGGTTGTGGTCCCTGATCCGAAGCCACCAGTAACCGCCCAGGTTTTCGTGAAGCCACAGGAATCCGATGGCGTACCCGAGGCTCAGGATGGCCTGATATGCAAGGAAAGGCGCGAGGGCCTCCGGTAGAGCAAGTGCTCTGCCAGATCCAAGGTCGAGAACGATCTCGTGCAGCAGCCGGGCGATCGGGAACCCCAGTAGCCAGTACACCGCGGCCGGGGCGACGCCTCCCAGCCGGATCCAACCCAAAGCCAGGAGCCCGTCATAGCCCGCGCCCAGGACCGCCAGGGGAACGCCCAATCCCAGGGTGGCGAGGATTACGTAATCGAGAGGGAGGCCGCCTCCGGCGGCTATCCCCCCCGTTATTAACCCTCCGCCAAAACCTATCACGATACCCGGAAGCGTTAGCTCCATCATGTATCGTGACGGAGACATAACTGCCTGTCTACTAGCCAACCACCACTCCGAAGCGGACCAGGCTGTATGCCAGCATGCCGAGATAGAAGAGCGACCCTGCACCCAGTACGATACTGATCACGATATTCGGACGGATCTTCTTTGGCAACAGCATGTTGTTCGTGAGCACGAGGAGCCCGCAGTACGTTCCCATCGCGAAGGTTGAGAGGAACGCGAGAATGTCCAGAACAGCCGTGGGTCCATCCGCTGGCCCGAACAGGAGTATCAGGATACCGAACGCGATGACGCCCCACAAGAACGCGAAGTAAATGTAGGACATATTGAAGCGCTGCATCCCCGGAATGAAGTAGTGTGTCATGTCCGCCTGACCCCGCGCGAAGGCGTCGAAGATGCCCAGGCTTCCCTTCCAACCGACGAGGGCAATGAAGAAGAAGAACATAGTGCCCAGGAGAGCCCCGCCCGCCGAAGCGAACGCCGCGGCCATACCCGCTATGGCGGCGTCCTCCTCACCGGCTCTGAGCGCATCCGTGACCCCCGGGTCTATCTTTGTGGCGGCCTGGGCAAGGACCGTGTACACAATGGTGACCAGCATGGTTATGCCGAAGAACAGTAGGATGGCATCGACCATCACCCACCGGCGCCAGCCCTTCCACTTCCGCATCTCGGCCGGGTTCTCCGTGTCGAACATGAACCCCCGTGAAGGCATGGTCTCCTCTTCATCCGCATGTATCAAGCCTCTGATACGAGGGATGTGCACGCCCATGCCGGCTCCCTTGTCCCGCAGCCAGAGCGTGTACCACATCTGCTGCATGCCCGAGGGACCGGCGAACGCGATCGAACCCACGAGGACAGGGAACCACGTCGCTGTCATGACCTCTGCAGGGAAATATCCGAAGGCGAACAGACCGGTGAGGGTGAGGAACAGGTCGCCAAAGGTCCCGACTATCGCTGCGATGATCGTGGAACCGATCACCAGGACGCCGATCATGAACGTCAGCAGGTTCTCGAGCAGGTTGTAGACATACTTCGCGAGGCTGAATACGACGCCGATGAGTATCAGTCCCACGATGGCCGATATAAGCCAGGGAACTCCAAATATCTCCTCGAACGCTATGGCCCCGGCCGAAATGTGTCCCGGCCAGATGTATACCAGCATGGCCGTAACAAAGAAGAACCACATTATGGGTCTCCATATGCGCGCGGCGCCGAAGAAGATGCTCTCGCCGGTGGCCATCGCATAGCGGGCCATCTCGAGCATGACGATCGTCTGCAGAGAGACGCCGATCAGGAAGAGCCAGCGGATGTCGGGACCGAAGAGCAAGACGAGCCGCGGCCACAAGAAGGTCTCTCCAAGCCCGACGCCAAGCGCTACAAGGACCATTGCCGGACCAAGAATGTGTATCGAGGCTGGTGCGTCCGGCAATTCCCGGATCGGCATCGGCTCTTCGCGGCCAGCGTGCCAGACCCGTTCTTCTCGTTCTACAGTTACGTCAGCCATCAGCACCCCCTACGTTCGGCGTTCCCACACAACCTCCCCTCAAGAAAGTCTGAACGGCTCTCGTGCGTTGGCATCCGCTCGCCTGCTCACAGAACTCCTTCTCTCGGGCTCGGAAGTCTTGTTCTGACCTTCGAGGTCGGATGCGCGCCTAACAATGGCACCTTCCCCAAAGCGAGGGTGTAACCGGCACATCCGGTATCGCTTCCAGCACAATACTTTCTCTTTGCCACTCCCCTTACCCCCTTTCCGAGAGGTATGACCAGAATATACTTGTGTACGATTTGCGTCAAGTCTGGTCGTCTACGGAGCGTCGTAGCCAGCGACCGTTCGGGTCGTGCTTTCGAGCCGAACGAGGCAGGACGGTACCGCGCCAGCCTCCGCGAGCCCCTCAGAGGAGACGAAGAAAAGGAACGGGGGCTGCCCGGTATCTCCGGATATGTAGCAATACGTTGCTAGGAGTTATGATTCGTTACATGTTAACGGATTAACGCAGGACTAAGTGCCATCTTGCTATACTTCGTCACGTAAGTACGGTGAGATCTTCGTGAGAGGAGTACGACTAGAATGAAGGGTAAGAACAGGAGCGGGCTGAGGTGGTTCGAGGCCTTTGCTCCGTCCGCGCAGATGTTCCACGGGCTTGGTAAGGGTCTGGGAAGGGGCCGTGGCCCGCGGTTGGCCGAGCCCCCGGTATTCGAGAAGGACGACGACCGGAGGGTTTTGGTCGGGACTTTCTGAGGTGCGTCCCGCTGCGAGCGCGATATGAAGGCCGGGACCTCCGAGGTCCCGGCCTTCCGGCTTTCTAGTGATTCATCGGCCATATACTGCAAAGTGTTAAACTGGATTACATGGAACCGGCCGAGCCTGCGATAGTACCGATCAGGCGCGTCAAGCTCTACGAGGAGGTGGCGGCGAGGATCCGGGACCTCATAGCCAGCGGAGAGCTGGCTACGGGCCAGGCGCTGCCGTCGGAGCGGAGGCTCGCCGAGCAGTTCAAGGTGGGCCGCGCCGTGATACGTGAGGCCATACGCCAGCTCGAGGTATCTGGCCTCGTCGAGAGCCGTCACGGCGGGGGCAACTACGTCCGGGAGGTCACGGTCGAGCACCTTGTGGCCCCGATCGCCAGCGTGCTCAACGGCATGGCTCCTCTGCGTGAGGAGCTCATGGACGCGAGGCTCTTCTTCGAGCCGCAGATAGCGCAGGTGGCCGCGGCCCGCGCCACGCCTGAGGACCTGCGACGGCTCGAAGACGTCATACGCCGGCAGGAAGAGCGCGTGGCGAACGGCCTTTCCGGTGCGGATGAGGATGCCGAGTTCCACGACCTCCTGGCCAGTGCCACGCACAACACGGTCGTAGAGCGCGTCATGGAGGTCATCGACGGGCTGCTCGAGGACTCGCAGGCGCGCTTGTTCCGGTCGGTCGGTCGGTCAGAGGTCTCCCTGGAGGGCAACCGGCGCATCCTCGAGGCCGTTTTGCGCCACGACGAGGCGGCGGCGCAGAGGGCGATGGCCGATCACCTCGAAGACATCGCTCGCAACCTGTAGTTGCGGCCCTCGAGAAACCCGCTTGCGCCGAACATACTGCGAGGGGGGCAAAGATGAACCTCAAAGAGGCGCTTGAAGAGATCCGGAGAGAGTACCGCGAGGACGCGGTCGTCATAACCAGCGGTCAAGACAAGGCCCTCGGCACCTTCGCTGACGAAGCCGACGAGCGAGAGGTCTGGCTCGAGTGGGGCGAGGTCCACTCTGGGGACGTGAGTGTGCCGGCCACGCACATCTTCTTCCTGGACGAGGATGGCTTCACCAGGCATGATGGCTCCGTGCTCTCCGTCGTTTCGGCGCGAGACTACGAGCTTCTCGGATGATCACCGCCCGGGCGGACGTTGTCGGGAGTCTCTTGCGCCCGCCGGAGCTTCTCGAAGCCCGTCGCCGCTTCGCCGAGGGCGCCATCTCCATCCCCGAGTTCAAGCGCATCGAGGATAGGGCCGTAGACCGGGCGATATCGCTCCAGGAGCGAGCCGGATTGCCTGTAGTGACCGACGGCGAGATGCGCCGCGAGTCGTTCCAGAGCCAGATGGTGGACGCCGTCGAGGGCTTCGGGAAGCACACCATAGACGCGTGGCTGTGGGGGGACTGGCACGGCGACGAGGCGGTGGGCGACAGGAAGATAGAACGCCCCCCGTCGCTTGGAGTGGTCGGCAAGCTACGCCGCAGGCGCTTCCTCTCGGCGGAGGAGTTCGTCTACGCGCGCGCCCGCACGCAGCGCACCATCAAGGTAACGTTGCCGAGCCCGAGCCTCTACGCCAACCTCTGGTCGCCGGAGCTCTCCGGGGAGGCCTATCCCACCCTCGACGACTTCCTGGAGGATGTGGCGGAGATCCTGCGCGAGGAGGTCG
>DASTQK010000278.1:0-4544 GCA_035761765.1 Rubrobacteraceae bacterium | reverse complement strand
AAGTCTCCGCCCTCGTCCACGACCCGCAGCGCCTCCAGGAGGATCAAGCCCGCCCCCATCTCGGCGCTCCTGGTGTCGAGCACCTCGACGGGCCTCTGTGCCATCCCGGCCGCCGAGAGTGCCGAGTCGTAGGTTCCGCTGAACTTGCGCGAGAGGGTGAGGACGAGGATGTCGTCGTAGGCCTCCAGCGCCTCGAACGCCTCGACGAAGGCGCCGGGGGCGGGCTGGGAGGTGCTCGGGAACTCGTCGGCGGCGTAGAGCCTGTCGTAGAACTCGGCGTTGGACATGTCGATCTTGTCCCTGTAGCTCTCCTCAGGGCCGAAGTGGAAGGTGAGCGGGACCATCCGGAAGTCCGGACGCTCCAGCACGCCGGGGGCGAGGCTCGTCGTAGAGTCCGTGACGATGGCCGTCGTCACTCGGCCACGATCTGCAGCGGGTAGAGCGGCTGCCCGCCGTCTCTTATCTCGATCTCCACGTCCGGGCCCAGGCGTTTTATACCCTCGACAACCTTCTCCGCGGACCCCTCGTTCATCCCGTAGCCCCGCAGCAGCGTCACGATGTCGATCCCGCCCTCGAGCATCTTCTCGACAAGCTTGATGGCGGCGTCTTCGACGCCACTCTCGACAGCGACGAGCTCGCCGTCGAGCAGCCCGATGTAGGCGCCTTCCGGCACCTCGTGGCCGTCGATGCGGGCGTCGCGCACCGCCCGCGTAACCTCGGCGCACCGCAGGCCAGCGGTGATATCGCGCATCTCCTCGACGACCTCCTCGGGCTCGCCCTCCGCGTCGAATCCGACCATCGCGGCGATTCCCGCCGCTATGCTCATGGTACGCACGACGTGGACCTCGGCATCTACCAGTTCGTGCACCTGCTCCGCGGTTGGCACGATGTTCTTGTTGTTGGGCAGGAGGATGACCGATACGGCGCCGGTGCTCTTCACTGCCCGGGCGAAGTCTTCGGCGCTCGGGTTGGCCCCCTGCCCCCCCTCTATCACCACGGCCCCCATCTGCTCGAAGAGCTCGCGGCTCCCCTCGCCCCGGCTGGCCGCCACGACCGCGAGGTCTCTATCGCCCGCTTCGGCGGCGTCTTCGCCGCGGGACCGCACCTGCTCCTCCATATCGTCGACCTTGACGCCCGAGAGCCTGCCGAATCTACCCGCATACGAGAGCGTCTCGCCCGGGTCCTGGGTGTGCACGTGCACCTTGATGAGGTCGTCGTCCGAGACGACGAGCACGCTCCGGCCAGACGAGTAGATCCGCTCCTCGAACTCCCCCGCATCGCCCGAGAAGCCCGTCACGACGAACTCCGTGCAGTAGCCCCAGGCCTCCTCTTCGGCGTGGATCGCCGCGAGGTCCGGGATGGCGCTCTCTTCTTCCTCGAAGGTGTCCTCGATCTCCTCTCCGCTCACCCAGGCATACAGACCGTCGAGTATCACCGCGACCCCCAGGCCTCCGGCATCCACAACGCCCGCCTCGCGCAGAACGTCGAGGAGCTCCGGGGTGCGCCGGACGGAGGCGTGGGCCTCCGTGGTGGCCGCCAGGACGACGGCCGCGAGGTCGGCATCCTCATTGGCGCTCGCCTTAGCGCTCGCTGCGCGGGCGGCGTCCTTTATGACGGTAAGCATCGTGCCCTCTACGGGCTCGCGAACCGAGGCGTATGAGCGCTCCCTCGCCCCTTCCAGCGCGGCGGCGAAGGCTTCGGCGCTCACGGAGTCCCGCTTCGCCAGCACCTCGCAAGCGCCCCGGATCATCTGCGACAGGATGACCCCGGAGTTTCCCCTCGCGCCCATGAGCGCGGCGCGGGCGGCGGCCCTGGTAGCGTCCTCGAGCCCCTCGTAGGTCTTCTCCCGCGTCTCCTGGACGATGGATTCCAGCGTAAGGAGCATGTTGGTACCCGTGTCACCGTCCGGAACCGGATACACGTTGAGCGCGTCGATCCTAGCAACCTGGGTCTTGAGCGCCGCGCGCGCCGTGGCCACCAGGGAGTCTATCCTCACCGCCATAGCCCAAGACCTTTCACCCTGCGCTCCGGGATCACGCCCCCGGCACGCGGCCTCGCGGGAGCCCGTAAGCCCTGCGCCGTGTTTCGCCCGAGAATCTGGTACAATCTCCGCCCGAAACCCGCCGACGGCGCCGCGCGAGCGGGGCCGCCCGGGTCCCCAAATCCGACCGGTATCCTAGCACAGGAGAAGTATAGTGGCTAAAGTCTGTTATTCGTGCGGGAAGAAGCCGAGCTTCGGCAACGCCCGGAGCCACTCCCTCAAGGCGACGCGCCGCCGCTGGAACCCGAACCTCCAGAAGGTGCGCATCCAGGAGGGCACGACGGCCAGGCGCGCGTGGGTCTGCACCTCGTGCCTGAAGGCCTTCAAGGTCCAGAAGGCGCAGGCCGCCGCACCCCCCGTGCCAGAGAGCGTCTAGCTTTCAGGTCGCCTGCAAACAAGCGCAGGCGTCAGCCTGAGCTTGCCGAGATGCGGGGCATCAGGTCGGCCATCTCGATAGCCGTGACGGCCGCTTCGAAGCCCTTGTTGCCGAGCTTCGTGCCGGCCCGCTCTATCGCCTGCTCTATGGTCTCGGTGGTGATGACGCCGAAGATGACGGGCAGATTCGCCTCGAGTCCTACGGAGGAGATCCCACTCGTCGCGCCGCCGGCGACGTACTCGAAGTGGGCCGTGGCGCCGCGGATCACGGCGCCCAGACAGATGATGGCGTCGTAGCGGCCCGAGACGGCTAGCCGCTTGGCTGCGAGCGGTATCTCGTAGGAGCCTGGCACCCACACCACGTCAACCGACCCCAGCTCGCCTCCGTGGCGGACGATGGCGTCAAGCGCACCGTCGACCAACCGCCGGACGATGAAGTCGTTGAACCGGGAGGCGACGATCCCGAAGGACCGGCCCGCGGCCGTGAGGTGGCCTTCGATGTGGTTCGCCCCGTCCCTGCTGTGCACGCCAGCCGCTCCTAGAACTTCTCGAAGATGTGGTTGAGCTTCTCGCGCTTGGTGTTCAGGTATCGCTCGTTGTGCCCGTTCGGCTCTATCTCTATGGGCACCCGCTCGACGATCTCGAGCCCGAAGCCCTGCAAGCCAACGACCTTCGTGAGGTTATTGGTCATGAAGCGTATGCGGCGCAGCCCCAGCTCCTTGAGGATCTGAGCCCCTATCCCGTAGTCCCTGAGGTCGGGGGCGAGCCCGAGCCTCTGGTTGGCCTCGACGGTGTCGAGCCCCTCGTCCTGCAGGTGGTAGGCTTTCATCTTGTTCAGGAGCCCGATACCGCGGCCTTCCTGCTGCATGTAGACGATAACCCCCTCGCCCTCTTTAGCCACGGTCCTCATCGCGGCTTCTAGCTGGGCCCCGCAGTCGCAGCGCAGCGAGTGGAGGGCGTCGCCGGTGAGACACGCCGAGTGGACCCGGACGAGCACGTCGTCCTTGCCCTCCGGCTCGCCCATGAGGATCGCCAGGTGCGTCAGGTCGTCTATCTCGTTCTCGTAAGCCTTGAGCCTGAACTCCCCGAAGGGCGTGGGCAGGCGGGTCTCGACGGCGCACTTCACAAGGGTCTCGTAGGTGCGCCGGTACTCGATGATCTGGGCTACCGTGACCATTTTGACGCCGTGCTCCTGCGCGAACGCCTCGAGGTCAGGCACGCGGGCCATCGTGCCGTCCACTTTCATGACCTCGCAGATCACGCCCGCGGGCTTGAGGCCGGCTAGCCGGGAGAGGTCCACGGCGGCCTCGGTCTGCCCGGCGCGCTGCAGGACGCCCCCGGGCCTCGCCCTCAGGGGGAAGACGTGGCCCGGCATGACGAGGTCCTCCGGGCCGGTCGAGTCGTCCACGGCCACCCGGCAGGTGTGGGCGCGGTCGGCGGCGGAGATGCCGGTTGAGACGCCGTCCTTCGCCTCTATGGAGACCGTGAAGGCCGTACCCATGCGAGAGGAGTTGTGGGTCGTCATCTGCGGGATCTCCAACCGGTCCAGCAGCTCCTCGGCCATCGGGAGGCAGATCAAACCCCTCCCGTGCACGGCCATGAAGGTGATATCCTCGGGGGTCACGAGCTCGGCCGCCATCGTCAGGTCGCCCTCGTTCTCGCGGTCCTCATCGTCGCAGACGATGACCATCTTCCCCGCCTTGATGTCCTCGATTATCTCTTCCATCGGGCTAAACGGCATCTTCAACGCTCCTCTCACGATTCTGCAAACCTTCGGTGGTCCTCGGCCCCACGAGCCGCTCGACGTACTTGGCTATGACGTCCGCCTCCAGGTTCACCCTGTCACCCACCCGGAGCTCCTTGAGGTTCGTGTTCGCGCGGGTCTGCGGCAGGATGGAGACGGTGAAGGACCCCTCGCCCACGCTGACGACGGTCAGGCTTATGCCGTCGACGCAGATGCTCCCCTTCTCCACGACGTAACGGAGCACGGCCGCGGGCGCCGAGAACTCCCAGATATCCGCCTCCCCCTCGGGGCGCACGCTCGAGACCTCTCCCCCGCCGTCCACGTGGCCCTGTACGATGTGCCCCCCGAACCTGTCCGCCGGGCCCATCGCCCGCTCCAGGTTTA
>DASTQK010000277.1:0-2192 GCA_035761765.1 Rubrobacteraceae bacterium | reverse complement strand
CGCCGTGATGCTGGGTGAGGCCGACGCCTACGTCGGCGGGGGTGTCGAGTCCATGAGCCGCGCCCCCTATGCCGTGCCCAAGCCCGAGCGCCCCTTCCCGACAGGGCATACGACGATGTACGACACCACCTTGGGCTGGCGCTTCGTCAACCCCAGGATGGAGGCGTTGGGCCACACCGATTCTCTGGGCGTGACAGCCGAGAACCTCGCCGAGGAGCGCTTCAAGGTAACAGCCGAGCAGCAGAAGCCGGAGAGGCTGGCCCGCACCTATGATATCTCTCGCGAGCGGCAGGACCGCTTCGCTCTGCGTAGCCACCAGAAGGCCGTGGCCGCTATCGACGAGAAGAGGTTTCGCGAGGAGATCGTACCCGTCACGGTGAAGACCAAGAAGAGCGAGACCGTCGTCGAGGCCGACGAGAGCCCGAGGCGCGACACCTCCCTGGAGAGGCTCGCGAAGCTAAAGCCCGCCTTCAAGGAAGACGGTAGCGTCACGGCTGGCAACTCGAGCTCCCTGAACGACGGGGCCGCAGCGGTGCTGGTGGTCTCCGGGGAGTACGCCGAGGCGCACGGCCTAAAGCCTCTGGCGAAGATAAGGAGCGTGGGGGTAGCCGGCGTCCCGCCGCGCGTCATGGGTATAGGGCCGGTGCCGGCGACGAAGAAAGCTCTGGATAGGGTGGGGATATCACTCGACGACGTCGGTCTCATCGAGCTCAACGAAGCCTTCGCCGCACAGTCTCTAGCCGTCCTCTACGAGTGGGGTATGGACCCCGAAAACGAGAGATTGAACCCCAACGGCGGGGCGATAGCCCTCGGTCACCCTCTGGGGGCGTCCGGGGCTAGGATACTGACGACGCTCGTGCACGAGATGAACCGCAGGAACGAGGTCCGGTTCGGGCTGGCGACGATGTGCATCGGGGTAGGACAGGGGATCGCCATGGTCCTCGAGAAGGTGGCCTGAGAGATGAAGGAGATGAGAGAGCAATCTCCGGGCGGAGCAGTCGGTTCGCTTCGGAGAGACCCACCTTACCTGTACCCCGACTACGTCGCTACACGCCTGCGCGCCCCGAAAGAGCCCCTGATCATCCTCCCGAGCACGCTCTCGGACACCACGGGTCCGGCGTACGGGCGTGCCCCGGTGGGCGAGCTGGACAACGACCTCACCCGCCAGCACGAGGGCGAGCCGCTGGGGGAGAGGATCATCGTGCACGGTCGCGTCACGGACGGCGACGGGCGTCCGGTCAGGAACAGCCTCGTCGAGGTCTGGCAGGCCAACGCCGCCGGACGATACACCCACCACCTCGACCGCCACCCCGCCCCGCTCGACCCCAACTTCAGCGGCGCCGGCCGCTGCCTCACCGACGACGAGGGCCGCTACCGGTTCGTGACGGTCAAGCCGGGAGCGTACCCCTGGAAGAACCACCTCAATGCCTGGCGCCCGGCCCACATCCACTTCTCGCTCTTCGGGGAGGCCTTCAGAAGCCGCCTCATAACCCAGATGTACTTCCCCGGCGACCCGCTCTTCTTCCAGGACCCGATCTTCAACTCCGTGCGCGACGAGAAGGCGCGGCGGCGCCTGATCTCCTCATTCGACCTGGAGACGACTGTGCCCGAGTGGGCCCTGGCCTACCGCTTCGATATCGTGCTCGAAGGCGGGAGAGCGACCCCGATGGAGGACCACTGATGGGCTCCGGACCGACGCCTTCCCAGACCATAGGTCCCTTCTTCCACGACGCGCTCCTGGATAAGGATCGCTCGGAGCTGGTGCCGCCGGATGACCCGGAGGCCATAAGGATCGTGGGCACGGTCTACGACGGCGCGGGAGACCCGGTGCCCGACGCGATGGTCGAGATCTGGCAGGCCGACCGGGCGGGCCGCTACGATAACGAGAACTTCTCCGGCTTCGGGCGCTCCGATACCGTGGACGGCGGCAGCTTCTCGTTCGTGACTCTCAAGCCTGGCCCCGTAGCGGGCCCCGACGGTGAGACGCAGGCACCGCACGTAATGGTCTCGGTCTTCGCCCGCGGCCTCTTGAATCGCGTTGTCACCCGGATCTACTTCCCCGACGAGGCCGAGGCGAACGCAATCGATCCGGCACTCTCGTTCATGGAGGACCCGGAACTCGGTAAGACCCTGATCGCCCGCGACGAGGGCGACGCGCTGCGCTTCGACATCCGTCTGCAAGGGGAGAACCA
>DASTQK010000276.1:0-11004 GCA_035761765.1 Rubrobacteraceae bacterium | reverse complement strand
ACGGCCCTCAAGACGGTCCCGAGCGGGACCTCCATCTGGGCGACCAGGACTCTCGAGTCCCCGATGGCGTCAGCGGCGGCTTCGACGTCTTCTGGCGTGAGGCTCCGGTTCGCGCCTGGCGCGACCGTTATGGCGTTCTCGCCGTCGGGCGTGACGGTTATGAAGGCGGCGCCGGTAGAGGCGTCGGTCGCTCTCTCGACGAGGCTCGTGTCTATACCCTTAGCTTCCAGCGAACGGACCAGAGGCTCGCCGAACTCGTCGCCGCCCACCCGGCCCAGGATGGTTACGGAGGCGCCGAGCAAGGCGGCTGCGGCGGCCTGGTTCGCGCCCTTGCCGCCGTTGTGGGTGGAGAGCTCGGCGTTCGTGACGGTCTCGCCGGGGTTCGGGCGCCGCTCGACCTTCAGGACGAAGTCCTGGTTTATGGAGCCGAGGACGAAGACGTCGGCCATGAGCCTTACTGGAGGAACTCGGAGACGTTCTCCTCCGTCACCAGCTTCACGGGGACGGGGATGTTCTCGTCCACCGACTCGCCCTCTATCACCTTCATCGCGTTCTCGACGCCAAGGGAGCCTATCCTGTCCGGCTGCTGGGCGACGGTCGCGTTCATCTTGCCGTCCTGGATCGCTTTCAGGGCGTCCTCTACGGCGTCGAAGCCTACGATCTTCACGTCGGTGCCGGCCCGGTTCCCGAGAGCCCGCACGGCGCCCAACGCCATCTCGTCGTTCTGGGCGAAGATCCCCTTTATCTCCGGGCTGGACTGCAGGACGTTCTCCGTCACGTTCAGGCCCTCGGCCCGGTCGAAGTTCGCCGTCTGGCTCGCTACGAGCTCGACGGCGTCCTGCGCGTTTATGGCCTCCTCGAAGCCCTGGCCCCTGTTGCGCGTCGGGCTCGCTCCGGGGATGCCTTCGAGCTGGGCGACCGGTCCGCTGCCGACGAGCTCGATCAGCTCCTCCCCGGCCAGCCTGCCGCCCTCCACGTTGTCCGAGGCGATCAGGGTCGCTATCTCGCCGCCCGAGGCGCCGCGATCCAGCGCGATAACGGGGATGTCGGCCTGGTTCGCTGCCTGGACCGCCGGGACTACGGCCTCGGAGTCCACCGGGTTGACGAGGATCGCGTCAACCTCCTGGGTGACGAAGTTCTGGACGTCGTCCTGCTGGGTGGCGGCGTCGTTCTGCGCGTCGGAGATGATGAGCTCCACGCCCGCCTCGTCGGCTGCCTGCTGGGCGCCGTCCCGCAGAGAGACGAAGAAGGGGTTATTGAGGGTCGATATCGAGAGCCCTATCCTCTGACCCCCTCCGTCTCCCCCACCACCCTCGCCTCGCTGGCAACCGGCGGCGAGGCTCGAAGCCAGAACCGCTAGGACGAGCACCACGGTCGCCGCTCTCGTTCTCATCTCGTACCCCTTTCCTGGATCTCTACCCCTTCCGGCGTCTCAGGGTGTCCGTCATCACCGCGAGGGCAATAACGCCGCCTATGACCACCTGCTGCCAGAACGCCGAGACGTTCAGCAGGTTCAGACCGTTCCTGAGGACGCCCAGGATGAGCGCCCCGATCAGGGTCCCCGACGCGCTGCCGACGCCGCCCGAGAGGCTCGCGCCCCCGATCACGACGGCCGCGATCGCGTCGAGCTCGAAGGTGAAGCCGGCCTGGGGCTGGGCCGAGGCGAGCCGGGCCGTGAGGAGGACGCCTGCTATGCCGGCGAATAGCCCCGAGAGGGTGTAGATGAGCAGCTTCTGCCGCGAGACGTTTATCCCGGAGAGCCTGGAGGCCTCCTCGTTGCCGCCGATGGCGTACATCGCCCGCCCCGCGTAGGTGCTGTAAAGAATCCCGACCGTGATGGCCCACATGACGAGCATCAGGATCACCGTCAGCGGCAAGAAGCCGAAGAGGTCCCCGCTGCCTAAAGTGAGGATCGGGCCCGGGATCGGGTTGAGCGGTACGCCCCCTGAGATAACCAGCGCGAGCCCGCGCGCCGTGCTGAGCATGGCCAGAGTGGCTATAAACGGTGGCAAGTTGCCTAGAGTGATCAGCAGCCCGTTGATCAGGCCAGCCGAAGCGCCCGCCCCGACCCCGAGCGCGAGAGCTGCCGGCAGCGGCAAATTGGCGACCGCCGTCGCCCAGCCGAAGACTATCCCGGCGAGCCCCAGCACGCTCCCGACGGAGAGGTCTATGCCGCCGGAGACGATCACGAAGGTCTGGCCCAGAGCGAGGATGGCGATCACGGCTATCTGGGTCCCCACGTTGAAGAGGTTGTTGAACGTGAGGAAGTACGGCGAGAGGATCGTCATGACGACACACAGGATCACGAGGCCCCAGAGCGGCCCGCTGCGTGCGAGAAACTCCCGGGGCTTGATCCTCCCGGCGAGGCTAGCCAACGGCGGCCTCGCTCCCCTGCGTCGCGAGCGTCATCACCCGCTCCTGCGTCGCCTCTTCTCCGGATAGCTCGCCGGTGATGCGCCCCCCCGCCATCACCAGAATCCGGTCGCTCATGCCAAGCACCTCCGGAAGGTCGCTCGATATCATCAGGATCCCGGCCCCCTGTTCGGTGAGCTCGTTCATCAACTCGTAGATCTCGACCTTGGCCCCCACGTCTATCCCGCGGGTGGGCTCGTCCATGATGAGGACCCTCGAGTCCGCAAGCAGCCACTTGCCGATGACGGTCTTCTGCTGGTTGCCCCCGGAGAGGTAGCGAACCTTCTGCTCGGGACCCGGAGTCCTTATGTTCAGCTCCTCGATCATCTTCTGCGCCCGGCTGCGCTGCTCGCCCCGGTTGACGAGGCCGACTCTGGTGTTCTTATCGAGCGAGGCGAGCCCCAGGTTCTCGGCCACCGAGAGCGGCGGCACGATCCCCTGCCCCTGCCGGTCCTCCGTGATAAACCCGATGCCTCTATTTTTCGCCTCGCGCGGATCGAAGCGCTCCATGCGGCGCCCCTCCACCCACACTTCACCAGACTCTACCGGGTCCACGCCGAAGATCGCGCGCGCCAGCTCCGTCCTGCCCGCCCCGACGATCCCGGCGATCCCGACGACCTCGCCGGCCCGCACCCGCAGGGAGACATCCTCCAGAACGCCCTCGCGCGAGAGGTCCCTGACCTCCAGCAGGATATCCCCGATCTCAGGCCGGCGGCGCGGGAACCGGTCCTCGATCGAGCGCCCGACCATCATCCGCACGAGCTCGGAGTGGTCGGTTGTGGCCGGTACCTGGCCGACCAGCTTCCCGTCCCTCAGCACGGTCACCCGGTCCCCGATCTCGGTGACCTCCTCCAGGTGGTGAGAGATGAAGATCACACCCACCTCTTCTTGCTCGAGGCCGCGGACTATCTCGAAGAGGCGCTGGACTTCCTGCCCGGAGAGCGATGCGGTGGGCTCGTCCATGATGAGGACCCGCGCCTCGAGGCTGAGCGCCTTTACTATCTCGACCATCTGCCGCTGCGCGACGCCCAGAGCCGAGACCGGGGCATCGGGGTCGACGCGCACCTTTATCCGCTCCAGGAGTCTGCGCGCCTCTTCCCTCATCCTCCTGCGGTCCACGATCCCGAGCCACCGGGGCTGGCGGCCGAGAAAGACGTTCTCGGCCACGGTGAGCTGCGGGACCAGGTTGAACTCCTGGTAGATCGTGGAGATCCCCAGACCCTGCGCGACCGCGGCCGAGGGGATGCGCACCGGCTCTCCCTCGAACAGGATATCCCCCTCGTCCGGCTGGTACGCCCCCGAGAACATCTTTATGAGGGTGCTCTTGCCGGCGCCGTTCTCACCGAGGATGACGTGCACCTCGCCCCTCTCGAGCTCGAAGTCAACACCGTCGAGCGCGGTGACGCCGGGGAAGCGCTTGGTTATGCTTCGCATCTCCAGCAGAGGGCTCACGACCTCAATCCACCTCCAGCCACCGTCGAGCCTGACCGAACCCATTGTAAACGTGTCGTGAGCTTCGCGGGCGCCGTCCTCGGACCCGCTACAATGGGTGGCGCTGTCGAGGAAAGGGGTTGGGGATGAAGGCGATCCGGGTTAACGAGCACGGCGGGCCGGAGGTCCTGAGCTACGAGGACGTCCCCATCCCAGAACCGGACCCGGGCGAGGCGCGCGTCAGGCTCGCCGCCTCAGGGGTGAACTTCATAGACGTCTACCAGCGCACCGGGCTCTACCCGATGGAGACACCCTTCACCCTGGGACAGGAGGGCGCGGGCGAGGTGGACGCCTTAGGCGAGGGCGTGGAGGAGGTCTCGGTCGGGGATCACGTAGCCTTCGCGAGCGTGATGGGCTCCTACGCCGAGTACGCCGTCGTTCCCGCTCATAGCCTCGTGCCGGTGAACGTGACCCTGGTGGAGGCCAGGGTCGCGGCTGCGGTGATGCTGCAGGGCATGACGGCCCACTACCTCACCCACAGCACCTTCCCCTTGCAGGAAGGTCACACGATCCTGGTGCACGCCGCTGCCGGCGGCGTGGGGCTCCTCCTGGTCCAGATGGCCAAGATGCGCGGCGCGACCGTCATCGGGACCGCCGGCAGCGAGGAGAAGGCGACGCTGGCGAAGGGTGCCGGGGCCGACGAGGTCATACTCTACAGGGAACAGGACTTTGTCGAGGAGACGAAGCGCATCACGGGCGGCGAGGGCGTAGATGTGGTCTACGACTCCGTCGGGAAGGACACTTTCGACGGGGGCCTCGACTGCCTCAAGCCCCGCGGCTACATGGTGCTCTTCGGCGCCTCCAGCGGCCCTGTCGCGCCGGTTGACCCCCAGACGCTGAACCAGAAGGGCTCCCTCTTCCTCACCCGCCCGTCCCTCGCCCGTCACACCCTGACGCGCGAAGAGCTGCTGTGGCGCGCGGAGAGCATACTCTCCTGGATCGGCAACAATACCCTCGAGGTGCGTATCGGCGGCACCTACCCGCTCTCGGATGCCGCGCAGGCCCACCGCGACCTCGAAGGCCGCAAGACCACCGGCAAGCTGATCCTCATCCCGTAGATGAAGCTGGACGCGAGCCTCGGGACCGAGGGCAAGTACCTTCGAAGTGCCGGTGAGACAGCCCGCGCGGCAGAGTCTCTAGGTTTCGCCGGCCTCTGGACCAGCGAGACCAGACACGACGCCTTCCTGCCGCTCGCCATAGCGGCGAACGAGACCGGGAAGATAGAGCTAGGAACCTCAATAGCTGTGGCCTTCTCGCGCTCCCCGATGGAGATGGCCCAGACGGCGTGGGACCTCCAGGACCTCTCGGGAGGCCGCTTCATCCTCGGTCTCGGAACTCAGGTCAGGGCGCACGTAAGACGCCGCTTCTCTATGCCGTGGGACAGACCCGTGGCGAGGCTGCGCGAGTACGTCGGGGCGCTGCGCGCGATCTGGCGGTCCTTCCAGGCGGATGAACCCCTGAACTTCGAAGGCGAGTTCTACACTCACACCCTCATCACCCCATTCTTCAATCCCGGTCCCATAGAGCATCCCGAGGTCCCCATCTACATCGCCGGCGTGAACACGAGCCTCGCGCGCCTGGCGGGCGAGCTCTGCGACGGCTTCCACGTCCACCCCTTCCACAGCCCGGAGTACGTCCGCAAGACCGTAGAGCCTGCCATCGCCGAGGGAGCCAGACGGGCGGGCCGGGACCCGCGGGAGGTCCAGCTTGCCACCGCGGTCTTCGTGATCGCCGGCCGGAGCGACGCGGAGATCGAGGATCGACGCGAGAAGATGCGGGCCCAGGTCTCCTTCTACGCCTCGACCCCGACCTACCGCACCGTCCTCGAAGCCCACGGCTGGCAGGAGGTCGGCGAGCGGCTGGGCAAACTCGCCAGGGACAGGCGCTGGGACGAGATGCCGAGCCTCCTCACCGACGAGATGCTCGAAGCCTTCGCGGTCCAGGCCGCCCCCGACGAGGTGAAAGACGTGCTGAACGAACGCTACCAGGGCCTCATAGACCGCGTCGCGCTGTACGAAGCCTTCGTGCCTGGTGAGCGGGACGAGTTCTGGCGAAAGGTGGCGAGACCGACGAGATGAATCAGGGAGAGCCCAGCATCAAGACGACCGATATCTGCGACCGGTTCTCCTCGAGCGTGGAGGTGTGCGCGCCGATCTTCAAGGGCTACGGCGCCGTAGCGGCTTTTGCCGGTCCCATCTCGACGGTGGAGGTCTACGAGGACAACGTACTGGTCAGGGAGGCGCTGGAGAACGTTGCGGCGGGTACCGTTCTGGTCGTGGACGGAGGCGGTTCCAGACGTTGCGCCCTGCTGGGGGACAAGCTGGCCCGGGTAGCCGCCTCACGCGGCCTCAAGGGCGTCATCGTAAACGGCTGCGTCCGGGACGCGCGCGAGCTGGCCGGGATCGAGGTCGGCGTGCTGGCGCTCGCGACGAACCCGCTGAGAAGCAACAAGCAGGGTACGGGCCGGCGAGATGTGCCCGTGCGCTTCGGCGGCGTGACGTGGACACCGGGCCAGTACGTCTACGCCGACGAAGACGGCATCGTCGTAGCCGACAGGATGCTGCACGACGCGCCGTAAGGACGTTTCGCGAAACGTCCCTATCCGGGTTTGAGGACGATCTTTATGGCGCCGTCGCGCTTGTGCTGGAAGATTTCGTACCCGTAGGGCGCGTCGTCGAGCGTCATCTCGTGGGTTTTCAGGTCCTCGGTGCCCAGGGGGTCTTCATCGGTGAGGAGCGGCAGGATGTCGTCTACGTAGCGCCTGACGTTGGCCTGGCCCATGCGCACCTGTATCTGCATGTCGAAGAGGTCACCCAGTGGGAAAGCCTGGATCGGGCCTGCGTAGACGCCGGAGATGGAGAGCGTTCCGCCGCGCCTGATCGAGGACATGCACTCGCGCAGCGCCGTCGCCCGGTCGAGCTGGACCTTCGTGGTCTGGAGGATCGAGCCCACCATGGAGCCGCTCGCCTCCATGCCGACCGCGTCGATGGCGGAATCCACGCCACGGTTGCCGGTGAGGTCGAGGATGACGTCCCGCACGCTGTCTACCCCGCTGAAGTCTATGGTCTCGACCCCGTACCTGGCGGCGAGCGAGAGCCGCTCAGGAACGGTGTCTATCCCTATAACCCGTCCGGCTCCCTGATGGAGCGCTATGCGGGCGCACATCTGCCCGACCGGGCCGAGCCCCCAGACGCCTAGAGTGCCGCCATCTGGCACGTCGGCGTAGGCGACGGCCTGCCAGGAGGTCGGGAGGACGTCGGAGAGGTAGAGGAAGCGCTCGTCCGGTGGTCCTTCGGGCACCTTTATGGGGCCGAAGTGGGCCTGCGGGACGCGCAGGTACTCGGCCTGTCCGCCCGGGACCGCGCCGTAGACGTGGGTGTAGCCGAACAGGCTCGCGCCCCTGCCACGCCCGAGCAGGTTCACCATCCGGGCGAGCTTGCCCCTGTCGCGGGTCGTCTCACACTGGGAGTAGAGTTGCCTCTCGCAGAAGTAGCACTGACCGCAGGAGATGTTGAAGGGTACGACGACCCGGTCGCCGGGGCTCAAGTGCTCGACGCCGCTACCCACCTCCTCCACTATCCCCATCGGCTCGTGGCCGATGATGTCGCCCTCGCGCATGAGGGGCGAGAGCTTGGAGTAGAGGTGGAGGTCCGAGCCGCAGATCGCGGTCGAGGTGATCCTTACTATCGCGTCGGTGGGCTCCTGGATGATGGGATCGGGGACACTGTCCACCCGCACGTCTTCTTTGCCGTGCCAGACTACGGCTTTCATGGCTCCCTCCCCCCCACGCCAGTGAGTATCTCCCGGATGCGGAAGGGCCCACTGGTACTCGGAGAGAGCGGCGGCGTGTCGAGGCCCGCCCCGGTCCTGAGGCCCTCCAGAAGATCCAACAACGCCTCGTCTGCGCTGAGCTCGGGTGCCCAGCCGAGCTCCCGGCGCGCGCGGCCCGTGTCCATTACGGGGATGCTCATCGCCATGTCGAGCCAGCCTTCGGAGACGGGCTGTAGCCTGAGCTGCCACGAGAGCCTGGCGCCGGCACGCGCCAGTTGCGCCGAGACCGGCACGGGCCTTGCACCCAGTATCCTCCCCAACTCATCGGGGTCCAGGACCGGCTCAGCCGCCAGATTGAACGCGCCCCGCGCCTCTTCGTTCACTATCGCGAGCCTGAACGCCTCACCCACGTCGTAGGAGTGGATGATCTGGCCGCGCAGGTTGGGTATGTCGGGGACGGCGTAAATGAGGTCGGTGCGCACGAGGGGGCTGGGCAGTAACGGGCCGGCGAAGAGCCGCCTTATCCCCTGCGCTGCCTCCTTCTTGAAGACGAGACCGGGGCGCATCCTGACGACCCGGACATCCGGCGCTTCGCTCTCGAAGCGATCGAGCCTGCGCTCGACCTCGGCTTTGTGGCGCCCGTAGTAGGAGCTCGGCGTGCCGCCCGTCGGCCAGCTCTCGTCCACGCGCCGGTCCTTCGGACCCGGGGAGTACGCACCGACCGACGAGGCGTAGAGGAGCGCCGGCACCCCGGCCTCCCTGGCGGCCCTCGCCACCCGGGTGCTCCCTTCGACGTTCACCATCCACTGCTTGTTCAGGTCGCGGGAGGGCTGGATGATCCAGGCCAGCAGAACAACCGCGTCCGCGCCGCGCAGGTGCGGCAGGAGATCGTCCGTTGCCACGTCAGCCGTCGCCCACTCGACCTTCGGCACCGTCAGCCCCGGCAGCCGGCGCGCAAGCCCGAGGACGGACTCGACACGTTCTTCCTTCTCGAGCGACCGGAGCACGCTGGTCCCGATGTTGCCCGTCGCCCCTACGACTACGACTCTCATGCTCGCCCTTTACCCCCGAGGACCCGGCGCGAAACGCGATGCTGTACTATCAAGTGCCGGTTTGTATCGAAAAGGAGGATTTTGTGCGAGTGCTGGTTACCGGGGCGCGGGGCAAGGTGGGCAGAGCGACCGTGGCTGCGCTGATGGCGGCAGGCCACGACGTGCGCGCCACGGACATCCTCCCGCCGGTCTTCGAGCGTCCGGAGCAGGGCGAGCCGGACTACTTCCAGGCCGACCTCACCGACGCGGGCGACGCCTACGCGGTCGTCCGGGGGGCCGAGGCCGTGGTGCACGCCGCGGCCATCCCGGAACCAACCCACAACCCGCCGCACGTCGTCTTCCAGAACAACCTGATGTCCGTCTTCAACGTGCTCGAGGCGGCCATCAGGTTCGGCGTCCCGCGATTCGTGAACATCTCGAGCGAGACGGTGCCCGGCTTCTTCTTCGCTGAGCGGCCCTTCTTACCGGACTACGTCCAGGTAGACGAGGAGCACCCGATCAGGCCCCAGGACCCGTACGCAACAGCCAAGCACTTCTCGGAGCTGCTCATGGACGGTGCCGTGAGCAGATCCGACATCCGGCCCATCTCCATAAGACCGTGCTGGGTGCAGCACGAGGGCAACTACGAGCGCAACCTGGGGCCGCTGGTGAGGGAGCTGCCGGAGGAGCTATCGCCCAACTTCCTCAGCTACATAGACGTCTACGACCTCGCAGACGCCATCGTGCTCGCCGCCCAGAGCGACCTGTCCGGCCACGAGGTCTTCTACATAGCCTCCCCCGACAACGTCGGGAACCGCCCGCTCGAGGAGCTCGTCCGCACGTACTACGGCGACGAGATCGAGGTCCGAAAACCCCTCCCGCGCGAGGACGCAAGCTACCTCTCTATCGAGAAAGCGCGGCGGATGCTCGGCTACGACCCGAAGCGCTCCTGGAGCGACTACCTGGACGAAGAGGGTAGACGCAAGGTCTAGGGCATACGAAACCTGAAGCCTCCCTACGTTTCCTCGAGTGTGGGCTCGATGGGGACCGAGCTCTTCACCGCCGTCACTTTGTAGCCCGCCTCTTCCAGGCTCTGGACCGTACCCGCGGGGTTCGTGGTCTCGAGGCGGAGCACGATCAGGCGGTTGCTCGCCATAGGCGCCGGCGCCAGGAAGATGCCGGCTATATTCACCCGGCGGTCCCGGATCACATCGGTCACGTTGGCGAGCATCCCCGGCTGGTTCGGGACCTCGACCTCGACCCAGCTCCCGATCCCGTGCGCACCTACGAGCTCGATCAGGGTCCTCATCATGTCCGAGGAGGTAATGATCCCGACCAGCTCTCCTTCGGCTATCACTGGCAGACAGCCTATCTTGCGGTCGTAGATCTCGCGCGCCGCGTGCTCGATGGTGTCGAGCGGACCGATGGTTACGAGGTCGGTGCTCATGATGTCCCTCAAGCGCACCCACCCGAGCGTGTCCCGCTCGCCGCCGGAGCCCCGCGGCGGGCTGACGTCCCTGAGGTCCCTGTCCGAGACGAGCCCGATCAGGCGCCCGCCCTCGACGATGGGCAGGTGCCTTATCTGCATCTCCTGGCAGACGTTCCAGGCCTCGGCCGCGCTCGCGTCCGGCCCGAGCGTGACGACCTCTCGCGTCATCGAATCCCTTACCCTTAACATCCGCGTCCTCCTCAAGAATGTCCGGCCTCCGGTCAGCTTACCACCCGACCCGGGCCCGGGATAGCCTCCGGTTAGCCCCAGACGCGCTCGGCGGTCTCGACTATGGTGCGGAGCTTGCGCTGCTCGTCTTCGACGCCTATCGCGTTGCCGACGACCGAGGTCGCAAACCCGCACTGCGGGCTGAGGGCCAGCCGCTCTAGCGGCACGAAGGCCGAGGCCTCGCGGATGCGGGCTTCGAGCTCTTCCGTTCTTTCGCGCCTGCCCGTCTTCGTGGTGACGAGGCCGAGAACGGCGATCTTACCCTCCGGTACGTGAGAGAGGGGCTCGAAGCCGCCGCTACGCGCGTCGTCGTACTCGAGCATGAGCCTCCCGGCGCGGATACCGCCGAAGATGCGCTGTGCCAGCGGCTCGTAGGAGCCCGAGACGAGCCAGCGGCTCCCCTGGTTGCCGCGGCACAGGTGGAAGGCGAAGGTGACGCCGGGGTGGTCCCCGATGACATGATTGTCGAGCTCCACGCCGCGCGTCATCCAGCGGTCTAGGTCCCAGCCCCGGCCCTCGTAGAACTCGCGCGTCTTCTCCTCGAGGAGCAGCGGGTAGTGCGGTGCGTCGAGCTGGATGTAG
>DASTQK010000275.1:0-3600 GCA_035761765.1 Rubrobacteraceae bacterium | reverse complement strand
AAGCCGGTGCTGCTCTTCTGCGCTCTCCGGGCCGTCCTCGTTGGCGAGGGAAACACCGCCGGCGAGGGCGCCGATGGTCCCCGCAAGGTCCTGTATCTCGGAGGGGATCACGAAGAGCTTGCTCGCCGGACCCTTCGCCATCTCGGGGAGCGCCCTCAGGTAGAGAAAGCGGAGGGACTCGGGCGAGAGGTCCGAGCTCTCGAGCCGCTCGAAGAGCTTGCCGGTCATCTCGATCTGGGCGGCCTGGATGTTGCGGAATGCTTCCGCTTCTCCCTGCGCTCTCAAGATGGCGGCCTCCTTCTCGCCCTGCGCCCGGAGGATCGCGGACTCCTTCTCGCCCTCGGCCTGAAGGATGGCGCTTCGCTTGTTGCCTTCGGCGGTTAGGATCGCGGCGCGGCGGGTCCGCTCGGCCTGCATCTGCTTCTCCATAGCCTGCTGGATGTCGCGCGGGGGGATGATCTCCTTGAGCTCCACCCTCGTCACCCTGATGCCCCACTTCTCCGTCACCTCGTCCAGGACAGTGCGGAGCTTGGCGTTGATCTCGTCGCGCGAGGTAAGGGTCTTATCCAACGTAAGGTTGCCGATGACGTTTCGTAGAGTAGTCTGCGTGATCTGCTCCAGCGCCAGGTGGAAGTTGGCGACCTCGTACTCGGAGGCGCGCGCGTCCACGACCTGGTAGTAGACGACGGTGGAGATCTGCATCCCGACGTTGTCGTTGGTTATTACGGCCTGGGGCTGGAAGGCGACGACCTGCTCCCTGAGGTCGGTCTTGGGCAGCATTTTGTCGACTACCGGGACTACGAACGTCAGACCGCTCTGCGCGGTCCGATGGTAGCGGCCCAGCCGCTGTATGATCGCCACCCGGCTCTGCGGGATGATCCTGACGCTCCTCGCCGCAACGAGGAACACAACGAGCGCCAGCACACCAAGCAGGATTAGACCTACGCTCACGACTTCTCTCCTTCCTCGATGCCGACGGCCTCTACGAGGGCCGTGACGCCGTCCGTGTCCAGGACCCTTACCCGGGCCCCCGCCTGTATACCCTGCTCCGGATAGACCGAGCGGGCCGTCCAGAACTCCCCGCTCCCTATCCGTACCGTCCCGCTGCCCCCGGGCTCGATGGCGTTCATGACGACACCACTCTTGCCCGCGATGCTCCCGCGTCCCTCGTACTGCTCGCTAGCGCGGAAGGAGATTCTGTGCATAATCGCAGGTCGCAAGATGACCATGCTGAGAGCCGAAGCGACGACGAAGCCTATCGCCTGAGCGACGAGGGGCATCCCGAGAGAGGCCATTCCCAAACCGACGAGCGCGCCGAGCGAGAAGAAGAGCAAAAAGAAAGAGACGGAGAGGAGTTCACCCACGAAGGCGAGGGCGGCCAGCACGGCCCAGAAGACGATGTCAAGGTTCTCCAAAATCCGATCTCCTCGATACGAATTTTATACCAGCCCCAACGAGCGCGTCGCGCCCGCATGGCTTCCTCAGATCCTGTAAGGCACCTCTAACTAAAGAGGAGCCCCCAACGAGAGCCACGCCTGGCCTGGGTCTATGGCAGACCTGTCCAAGGTGACGCGAGGGGGTCCGCGTGAAAGAACATCCTGGGCCATACTACGTCGACCGTAGTGGCGCCGGAGAGGAGCTGCGATCATGACCCAGGAGCAACACTACGACGCAATCGTGATCGGCTCCGGCCAGGGCGGGAACCCGCTAGCCCGCGCTCTGGTGGACTCGGGGCGCAGAACCGCTCTCGTGGAGCGCGAGCACGTCGGCGGCACCTGCATAAACGAGGGCTGCACCCCGACGAAGACCATGGTCGCCAGCGCCCGCGCGGCTTACCTTGCTCGCCGCTCGGCCGACTACGGCGTCGAGACCGGCCCGGTAAGCGTGGACATGGTCAAAGTACGCCAGCGCAAGCGCGACACGGTGGAGAGCTTCCGCGACGGCGACGAGCGACGCCTCGAGAGGGCAGGGGTGGACCTGATCCCGGGCGAAGCCTCTTTCGCCGCACCGGAGGAACTCGCGGTTAGCCTCACCGAGGGCGGGACCCTGCGCCTAACCGCAGATCTCATCTTCATAAACACCGGAGCCCGGCCCCGAAGACCGCCCATAGAAGGGCTCGACGATGTGCCGGCACTCACCTCCCTCACGATCATGGAATTGGATGAGGTTCCGGATCACCTGCTGGTACTCGGTGGCGGGTACGTCGGTCTCGAGTTCGCCCAGATGTTCCGGCGCTTCGGCAGCGAGGTGACCATAGTGCAGCGGGGTCCGCAGCTCCTCTCGCGTGAGGACGCCGACGTGGCCGGAGCCGTCGCCGATCTCCTGCGCGAAGACGGCGTCGAGGTGCTCCTAGAGACCAGGGCGGAGCGCGTCGGCCAGACCGCGAGCGGTAGGATAGAGCTCGTCGTCAGCACGCCCCGGGGTGAGCGCGAGCTCGAAGGCTCCCACCTGCTGGTCGCCGCGGGCCGGACACCTAACACCGACACGCTCGGCCTGAACGCGGCCGGTGTCAAGACGGACGAGAAAGGCTTCATAGGCGTAAACGAGCGCCTCGCCACCAACGTCGCGGGCATCTGGGCTCTGGGCGACGTCAAGGGTGGCGCGGCCTTCACCCACGTCTCCTACGACGACTTCCGCGTCATCAAGGCCAACCTGATCGACGGCGCAGACGCAACCACCGACGAGCGCCTCATTCCCTACACCGTCTTCACGGACCCGCAGCTCGGGAGGGTGGGCCTGAGCGAGACGGAGGCGCGCGAGCAGGGCCGCGACGTCCTCGTGGCGAAGATGCCGATGAGCCACGTGCACCGGGCAGTCGAGGTGGATGAGAAGCGCGGCATGATCAAGGCCGTCGTAGACGCCGGGTCCCACCGCATCCTCGGCGCCACCGTACTCGGCATCGAGGGCGGAGAGGTAGCCGCCATGATCCAGATAGCCATGTTGGCCAAGCTGCCCTACACCGTCCTGCGAGACGGGATCTTCGCCCATCCCACCCTCTCCGAGTCCCTCAACAACCTCTTCGCCACGCTCGAATGAGGAGGCTTCAGTCTCTAGATACCTTGCTGAAGACTAACCAAGCGCATCCTGGATAATTCTCGCGTGGTCGAAGGCCAGCTCGACCGATGATGGATCTAGGACCGCGACCTCAGCGGCATCGGAGGAGGCCGCGAGCTCGCCGCTGAGGACGCGGGCGAGAAAAGCGACGCTGACGTTGTGACCGCGGGGGTCGCGCTCGGGGTCGGAGTAGACGCCGACGAGGCGGGCCACCTCCACCGCGAGACCCGTCTCCTCGGCCGCCTCGCGGTCGGCAGCCTCCTCCACGGTCTCCCCCACCTCCACGAAGCCGCCCGGCAATGCCCACCTCCCTTTAAAGGGTTCGCTGGCGCGGCGGATCAGGACCACCCCCCTCTCCGCGGGGATCACCACGTCTACCATCAGCTTGGGCGTCTCGGGACCCGCCACCTCTGTGCCTCCCGTCTCGTTGCTACGCCCGATCGTACTACTCGCCGCTCGTGCGGCGCAACGCCCCCGAAAGGCGGTATGCTCTGCGAGGACGTGAAGCTCCTGTGCATCAGCGACCGGGTGGAGCCGATGCTCCAC
>DASTQK010000274.1:0-5865 GCA_035761765.1 Rubrobacteraceae bacterium | reverse complement strand
TGCGCTGCCTGAGACGGGTGGTGCTTCGCTGATAGCGCTTGGCGCGGGAGCGCTGCTTGTGGCTGGTGGTCTGCTGGCGCGCAGGATCGTTCGGTAGCAACTAAACCGAGCGCAAGCGTTTGAGGAGCGGGCTCCTTCGGGAGCCCGCCTCTCGTTTTGCGCACGGTTACCTTCCACCCCTGGCACACTCACCGAGGGGAAATAGCAGCTGTTCTCCGAGAATGGCGCTTGTATAGCGTTGCACGTCGAGGGCTGCTACCAAAGCCGCCACCACTCGGCTATCTTGCTGGAGCGCCTGTAGCCCGAGGAACATCACCGCATCCATAAGATGCTCTCCCTTCGTGTTAAGCTCACCAACAGCGGCCATAGAGGGAGCGAAAGTCTTTCCTCAAATGGGGATCATGTAGACAGCGGATGCCGGTAGAATGTAGTAACTCTTTGCTCTGAGTTCCTGCTACGAGAGATTGACGAGGGATCCAAATGAAGTATCGGAACCTGGCCGGCACGGACATAGAAGTATCCGAGGTCGGCTTCGGCGTGTGGACGGTCTCTACCGGCTGGTGGGGGGAGGTGAATGACGAGCGCTCGGTGCGCCTGCTGAGGCGCGCCTTCGAGAAAGGCATCAACTACTTCGACACAGCCGACACCTACGGCTCGGGGCTCGGAGAGACGCTCCTAGCCGACGCCTTCGGCGGGATGCGCGAGGAGATCGTGATCTCGACCAAGATCGGCTACGACTTCTATAACCACACACAGAGGCGCGGCCAGCAGGAGCGCCCGCAGGACTGGTCAGAGAACTTCATCCGCTTCGCGCTGGAGCAGAGCCTAAAGCGGCTCGGCACAGACTACATAGACTTCCTCCAGCTCCACAACACCAAGATGGACGCCATAGAGAACGATGCGCTCTTCGAGCTCATGGAAGAGTTCAAGGAGAAGGGCAAGATCCGCTCCTACGGCGTAGCCCTTGGACCCAAGATCGGCTGGCTTGAGGAGGGCGTGAAGGCGATGCGCGAGCGCGACCTCGCGGGCGTGCAGATGATCTACAACCTCCTCGAGCAGGACCCCGGGCGGGCCCTGATCGAAGCTGCAAGAGAGACGGACACGAGCCTGATAGCCCGGGTCCCCCACTCCTCGGGCATGCTCGAGGGCAAGTACACCGAAGAGACAACCTTCGCGAAGAACGATCATCGCCGCCACCGCCCGAAGGAGTGGCTCCTCGGCGGGCTCAAGAAAGTCGAACAGCTCGGTTTCCTTGCCGGATCAGGCGAACGCACCCTCGGCCAGGCGGCCCTGAAGTTCGTTTTGGCCACGCCGGAGATCATCTCGACGTTGCCGAACATCTACGACGACGAGCAGCTCGACGAGTTCGCCGCGGCCCCGGATACCCCGGACCTTACCGACGACGAGCTCGCCCGCGTAGCCGAGCTCTACGAGGATAACTTCGGATTAGAGCAATCAGCTATCAGCGGCCAGCAATCAACCAGGGGATAATGTAGATACGCCCTGAGAGATAACCGGACTCATGAACGGAACACGCGAAGACCCGCGACGAGTGCCTCCAGCGTTCCGGTCACGTCGGCGAAAAGCTGACAGCGTCCGACCGAAGGGAGGACCAGATTGACCCAGACCCGAACCCAACAACAGGCCGCACCAGAAGAGAGCCTTCCGGCACAGTACGTGAACTACGTCTTCTTCAAGCTCGATCCTCTCTGGCGTCGTATGAGGGACGAGGAGCGGGAGCGGGGCAAGAGGCAGTTCCTCGAAGCGGCCGAGGAACACAGTCAGGAGATGCTTCTGCGCTCATTCTCGCTCATGGGGTTGCGCTCAGACGCGGACTTCATGCTCTGGCGCATAGGCTACGACCTCGACGCTTTCGAGAAGATGACGAGCGCGCTCATGAAGACGGGCCTGGGCAAGTACCTTGAGGTCACCTACTCCTACTTCGCGCTCGCGCGGCGTTCGATCTACGTCGGCGAGCATACGCCGGGCTTTGAGAATAGACGCTACATCGTACCCGGCGAGGGCGAGTACCTCTTCGTCTATCCATTCGTGAAGACCCGCGCCTGGTACCGACTCCCCCTCGAAGAGCGCCAGCGCATGATGGACGAGCACATGAAGATAGGCCGCAAGCACTACCCCGTAAAGAACAACACCGCCTACTGCTTCGGGATCGACGACTACGAGTTCATACTCTCCTTCGAGGCCGAGTCGCCTGAGAAGTTCCAGAACCTGATGATGGAGCTGCGCGAGAGCGAGGCCTCCGCCTACACCGAGCTCGATACCCCTATCTTCACCTGCCGTCGTAAAGGATTGACGGAAATTCTCGATTCTTTAGCATAATTGGCGGTTTCACCGTAGCGGGAGACCGTTCCGCTCCGGTATAATCACTCACAACGCACCAACCATAGCCGGAAGGCCAAATAGATAGCCTTCCGGCTATTATGTTGGTCAGGGTTGTCACTCTACCTCGGGTTCGCTGGACGCGAATAGCCGGCCTTGTATAATAATCCCGACATGATTACTCGGATTAACGAACGGGTGGGGTCGAAGGTAACGGAGTTGGTCGGAAACACGCCATTGCTCAGGCTTGCGAGCGTCTCGGCGGAGGTATCTGACGTCAGGATTCTCGGCAAGGCCGAGTGGTACAACCCTGGGGGTTCGGTCAAGGACAGGCCCGCCCTGTGGATGATCCGGGACGGCGAGAGAAGCGGCGCCCTGACACCCGGCAAGACCATCCTAGATGCGACGAGCGGGAACACGGGGATAGCCTACGCCTGGATCGGGGCGGCACTGGGATACAAGGTCAAGCTGTGCATGCCGGAGAACGCCAGCAAGGAGCGGAAGAAGATCCTGCGCGCCTACGGGGTGGAGTTCGTCTTGACGGACCCCGGCGAGGGTTCGGACGGAGCCATCCGGGAGGTGAGGAGGCTCTACGCCGAGGACCCGGAGCGATACTTCTACCCCGACCAGTACTCGAATCCGGCGAACCCGCGGGCGCACTACGAGTCCACGGCGCCGGAGATCTGGGAGCAGACGGGCGGCGAGATCACGCACTTCGTCGCGGGGCTGGGTACGAGCGGCACCTTCGTGGGGACCGCGAGCCGTCTCAAGGAGTACAACCCGGAGATAAAGGTCATCTCGTTCGAGCCGGAATCGGCGTTTCACGGCCTCGAGGGCATGAAGCACATGGAGAGCGCGATCGTGCCCGAGATCTACGACCCCACGATAGCCGACGAGAACAGGCGCGTCGCCACCGAGGACGCCTACGGCATGGTCAAGCGCGTGGCGCGCGAGGACGGAGTCCTGATCGGCGTCTCCGCCGGTGGTGCCGTCGCCACGGCGCTGGAGGTAGCGCGTGAGATCGAAGGTGGCGTCGTCGTCACCATCCTGTGCGACAGCGCTGATAAGTATCTCTCCGAGAATTTCTGGGAGGACTAAGAGAAGGTGCCGCTCAAGATAGGCCGGGGCGACGTGGGCCACATCCAAGAGCACGCTAGAGAGGCGTATCCCGAGGAGTGCGCAGGCGCGATTGTAGGTATGAACCTGGATGGGATGAAGATCGTGGTCGACGTCTGGCGCGCGGATAACACGCACGAGGAGGAACGCAGCCGCCGCTTCCTCATCGAGCCGCTCAAGATCAAGGAGTTCGAGGAGAAGGCTGCGGAGAGGGACATGGAGGTGCTAGGCTTCTACCACTCTCACCCGGACCACCCGGCGGAGCCCTCCGAGTACGACCAGGAGCACGCGTGGCCGGTCTATTCCTACGTCATCGCCTCCGTCGGCGAAGATGGGGTTACGGAGATGCGCTCGTGGGTACTCAAAGACGACCGCTCGGGTTATGAAGAAGAGCAGCTGGTAAGTTAAGAGTTCGCAAAGGAGCATCTTATGCCCAAGATCAAGATCCCAACCCCCTTGAGGCAGTACACCGCGGGGAACTCCGAGGTGGAGGTTGGCGGCGCGACCGCCGGCGAGACGCTAGGGAACCTCGCCTCCGAGTACCCTGATCTCAGAGCGCACCTTTACACCGGAGACGGCAAGCTCCGCTCGTTCGTCAACGTGTACAAGGGCGACGAGGACATCCGCTACCTCGACGGCGCCGACACCGAGGTCTCCGAGGGAGATGAGCTCTCCATCATCCCCTCGATCGCCGGCGGACGATGTAAGTAGGTTTCCAGACACAGATTTCCCACAAGTCTCGTAAGGAGCGCTTTCACAAAATGCAGACAAGAGAACCGTTAATCCAGTCGTCCAACGGGGCGGTCCAGCTCAGCAACGAGGAGATCGCACGCTACAGCAGGCACCTGATCATGCCCGAGGTCGCCCTCGACGGGCAGAAGAAGCTGAAGCAGGCACGGGTCTTGACCATCGGGGCCGGTGGCCTCGGGAGCCCGCTCGCGCTCTACCTCGCGGCGGCGGGCGTCGGGACCATAGGGATAGTGGACTTCGACGTGGTGGACGAGTCTAATTTGCAGCGCCAGATCATTCACGGCACCTCGGACCTCGGACGTCCCAAGCTGGAGAGCGCGCGCGAGAAGATAGAGGACGTAAACCCGAACGTGAACGTCGAGACCTTCGGCGAGCCCCTGAGCAGCGAGAACGCTCTGGAGATTTTCGAGGACTTCGACGTCATCGTGGACGGGACGGACAACTTCCCGACCCGCTACCTGGTGAACGACGCCAGCGTCCTCTCCGGCAAGCCGAACGTGTACGGCTCGATCTTCCGCTTCGAGGGCCAGGCAAGCGTATTCTGGGCCGAGGAGGGCCCGTGCTACCGTTGCCTCTACCCCGAGCCGCCGCCCCCCGGCCTCGTCCCGAGCTGCGCCGAGGGCGGGGTCCTCGGAATACTGCCGGGCGCGATCGGGACGATCCAGGCGACCGAGACCGTCAAGCTCATACTCGGAATCGGGGAGCCCCTGATTGGACGCCTCCTGCTCTACGACGCTCTGGGGATGCGTTTCCGGGAGATGAAGCTCCGCAAGGACCCGAACTGCCCGGTCTGCGGCGAGGACCCGACCGTCACCGAACTCATCGACTACCAGGAGTTCTGCGGCATCCCGCAGGCAAACACCCAGGCAGACGAGGTGCCGGAGATCACCGTTCAGGAGCTCAAGGCTCGCCTGCAGAACGGCAACAAGATCTCCGTCCTCGACGTGCGCGAGCCGCACGAGTACGAGGTCGCTAACATCGGCGCGCAGCTCATACCCCTCGCCGAGCTGCCCGAGCGCCTTCTCGAGCTCGACCGCGAGGAGGCCCTCGCGGTCCACTGCAAGAGTGGCGCACGCAGCGCGCGGGCGGTCAAGCTCCTGCAAGAGGCGGGCTTCCAGGACGTCTACAACGTCAAGGGCGGCATCAGGGCCTGGAGCGAGGAGATCGACCCGAGCGTCCCGAAGTACTAGGGCGGCTTCGGTGGCGGGTTCTTCGCCTGCTACGTCCCGAACCCGGAGGACGAGTGGATAGAGGAGTCCACGCTGACGCAGGGCGGCTACGAGGTCGCGGACGCACCACCTGTGGACCCGGTCTACGCCCGCCGTTTCGCTGATGAGCTTGTGGAGATCCTGTTCCGGACAGAGGCAGAGTCCGACGCAGGGCTGAGCTCGCATATCTCAAAGAGCACGATGCCGCCATCGCGCACCTCATCGACCTCTCCCCGCCGCGAGTCTCGACGCTGTTCAAGCTTGCGCTGCTCGGCATCGCGCTATTCTGCGCCACCGGCGACGCGTCCTCTCGCTACCTGCTGCGGGCGAGATAGACGCCGACGAGTATGACGGCGGCGCCGACGAGCTGGCCGGCACCGAAGCTCTCGCCGAGCAGCAGTATGCCGGTGCTCACGCCGGTAAGGGTCACAAGGTACTGGTAGACGAGGAC
>DASTQK010000273.1:0-4996 GCA_035761765.1 Rubrobacteraceae bacterium | reverse complement strand
TGCGCTGCCTGAGACGGGTGGTGCTTCGCTGATAGCGCTTGGCGCGGGAGCGCTGCTTGTGGCTGGTGGTCTGCTGGCGCGCAGGATCGTTCGGTAGCAACTAAACCGAGCGCAAGCGTTTGAGGAGCGGGCTCCTTCGGGGGCCCGCTTTTTCGTGCCGTTCGAATTACGGCTCCTGTCTCCTCTTCAGGGCGGCTTGTATTTGGGAGGTATTGTGGATATCCTCATGCGCGGTGAGTAGGTCTTGAGCCGCTTGGTGTTCAGAGTCTCTGCAGGTTTCCTGGTGGGAGCCCTCGTGTTGCTGTCCGTGGCGTTGCGTCTCTCCGAGTACTACCTCGTCGAGGGGCAACAGCTCTCCGCCGCCGGGGACGCGCAGGGCGCGATAGATTATTCGCAGATGGCGGCCCGCTTCGACCCCTTCGACACAGAGGCGTTGGAGACGCGGTCTCTACTCTTCGAGCAGCAGGGGCGCTACGAGGACGCCGTGGGCGCTTTGAGGGAAGCTATAAGGCGGGACCCGCACAACTACATACCGTACCTGATGCTGGGCAACTTGCAGCTCAACGAGCTGGACGACCTCGACGCGGCCGAGGCGAGCTACCGCGACGTGCTCAGGCTCAATCCCAAAGAGGAGACGGTTCGCGAGGCCCTGGGGCGGGTGCTAATCCGGCAGGGAGAGTTAGGGGAAGCCAAGGACCAGTACGAGAAGCTCAGGAGTGAGGGGGATATCTCGTTCCAGGGACTCTACGACCTGGGGCGGATCTACGTACGAACCGGCCAGCCTCAGGAGGGGCTACAGGCCATAAAGCGCGCCAGACAGAGGGCTGAGAGCGGGCTCGACGAGCTCGAGGGGCCGCTCAAGAGGGCACGGAAGGAGCTCCTTGTGTCAATGGAGCTCGCCATCGCCGACGCGCTCGTGGTCCAGGGCCGGTACGCCGAGGCGCGCGAGATCATCGCGCAGAGCACGTCCCCGCAAGCGCCGGCGCTGCTCCAACTTCTGGACTCCAACCCGGACGCATACCGCGAGTCGGTGGTGACCAGTGAGATCTACTAGCCAGCACGGCTGGCAGAAGGAGAGCCGGGACGACCTCCCGCTCTACGAGGTCGTGCACATCCTCTGGGGTCGACGTGTCCTGGTAGTTGGGATCGTGGTCTCGCTGGTACTCTTCGCGTTGCTCTTAGCGCTGTTCAGAGATCCCGTCTACACGGCGGAGGCGGCGGTGAGCGTAGAGCCTCACGAGAGGATGGTCGGTGACGAGGAGAGAGCAGCCTTCGTAGAACAGGTCCGCAACAACGTCGTGGCGACGGACGGCTTTATGCAAGAGGTGATGCGCCGGGCCGGTACGGAGGTCGATATCAAAGAGTTCAGGGAGCGGCTCGACTTCGAGACCGTGCCGCGGGGCGACGAGACCGTGATGCTGGTGCGGTTCTCGGCCTCCGAGCCCGAGCAGGCGGCCCGCGCGGCGAACTCGTACGCCGAGGTCTTCGTGGGGAGGGCCGAGACCCTCAACGAGGGTCAGCTGGCCATGGACGCGATGATAGAGCGCAGGGCGGCGCCGCCGACTTCGAGCACACGACTCTTGCTCTACGCGGCGGCAGCGGTAGCGGCAGGGGTGCTGGCGGGGGGAGCGGCGGCTTTGTTACTCGAGGGCCGGACCCGCAGCTGGCGCGACGCGCGCGACGCTGAACTCACGCTGCGGGCGCCGGTACTCGGCGTCATACCGGACTATTCCTCCGCCGGGGAGGAGGGCCGATCCTGGAAGCCATGAGAGACGCGCGGGCGGAGATGTTGCTCGACCCCGGCTCCCCCATAAGGCCGTACTACGAGGAGCTGGGCAAGAACCTCCTCTCTGTGGGAGAGAGGGTCAAGACCATCGTCGTCACCAGCCCGGAGCCGGGGGCAGGCTGCACGAGCGTCTGCATCGGCCTCGGCGCGGCGCTGGCCGGCATGGGGCACCGGGTCGCCGTGGTCGACTGCAACCTCGCAAACCCGCAGCTGCATCGGATGCTCGGCGAGCCCAACTTCGTGGGCCTCACCAGCGGCCTGAGAGGAGACAGGAGCCTCGAGCACTTCGGACACGAGCTCGCGCCGGGAATCCTGATCGTTTCCACGGGGCCAGTACCCTCCGATCCCACCCTGCTCGAGAGTAGACGCTTCGTCGAGGTCGTGCGCGACCTCGAGGCGGGAAGGGACGCGGTGATCCTCGACGCCCCGGTGGCCGCGAGCGTGCTGAGGTCTTCGAGCCTCTCGCGCAGCTTCGACGGGGTCCTGCTCGTCGTCCACGCCTCCCGTACCTCCAAGAGCACCGCGCGGGCGACCACGGATGACCTCCTCGACGCCGGGATAAACCTCCTCGGGGTCGTGCTTAACGGCTCCTCCGAGGAGGTGTGGAAGTGAGGGAGAGGGTGGAGCCTGCCGACGGTACGGCGGGTCACGAAACCGACCGGGGAAACGGCGGGGAGAAGAGCCACCGGCCGGGACGGCTGCTCGCCGTCTTCAAGGCCGTGGTGTTGCTGGCGCTCGCCGCGGTCTCCGCCTACGGGATGCTCAACCAGGGCCTCTACACCGAAGGTCTCTGGCTGCCGGTAGCCGCCGGCATCCTGGCGTTGCTCCTCGTGACCATTTTCGTGCGCGGCTACTACGCGGACGTTCCTCAAGTGGTCTGGGTCATGGTCGCGTTCCTGGCGGCGCTCGTCGGCATCAAGGGCCTCTCGATGGCGTGGACCATAAGCCAAACCGAGACCGTGCACGAGATCCTGCGCTCCTCGATGTACCTGGCGGTCTTCGTCACGGGGCTCGCCGCGCTCGCCTCCGCGCGACAGGTGGGGCCGCTCATGGACGTCGCCGTCCTCATGGTCGCCGCGGTCGCCGGTTACGGGCTGTTGCAGAAGATCAACCCGGTTCAGTACCCCATAGACTCCCTCGACGACGTGAGGATAGATTCAACGCTTGAGTACGTGAACACCACCGCAGTGGTCCTGGGGATGGGGGTGGCGCTCGCGCTGGCGCGGTTGACCACGCTACGCAACGCCCTCCTGCGCGGGCTCTACGCCGCTGTGGTGCTCGCCTTCCTGGTCACGCTCTACCTCACCGTCTCGCGCGGTGGCATAGGCTCTCTTATGGTGGGAATGATCGCCCTCCTCATCTTGACCGAGAACCGTTTGCAGCTGCTCGTCAACCTGTTCCTCCTCTCCCTCCCCGGAGCCTGGTTGCTGTGGCGGATCCAGAGCCTCGAGGGCTTCATGCAGACCGGCGTCTCCGACGAGCAGAGGATAGTCCTCGGGACGGCTTTCAGAGACGACCTGATCGTCGCCCTCGTTGTGGCCTTCGTGCTGCAGGCCGCGTACGCTTTCCTGGCCGGCCGCTACGAGCTGATGCCCATAGGACGCCGGGTGCTCGGCGCGCTCGCCGTCGCCGTGGTGGTGCTGGCTGTCGGCGCTGGCGCGTTCACGGTGGTCAACGCCTACGGCGGGGTCGGCCCCGCCTCCGAGGCGCTGGTGGACAACCCGTACCAGACCGAGGAACTCGGCCAGCGGCTCACCTCTCTCGATATGGGTTTCAGGGAGGACTACTGGAGGGTCGGCTGGGAGGCGTGGAAGGAGCACCCCCTGACAGGCACGGGGGCAGGCACCTTCAAGTACACCTGGCTGGAGAACAGGCCAGTGTCCCAAGGCGTCCAGCAGGTCCACAACCTGTACCTCGAGCAGGGTACCGAGACCGGCGTGTTCGCCTACCTGGCACTTGTTGGCTTCGTGGTCACGCTCGTCGGCTACTCAGCGAGGGCCGCCTGGCGCGCCCGGGGGGAGCGCCGGCTACTGCTTGCCGGCCTCACCTCCGCCCTCGTGATCTACCTGGTGTCCTCTCTTCTCGAGTGGCACTGGTACCTGCCGGGCTCGACGCTGTTCTTCTTCTTCCTCGCCGGCATAACCGCCAGGTTCGCCTGTATGGAGAATTGGAACATCCACGAGAAGCCCGTAAGCCCCGCAGACGAGCGCCCGCAACCCTAGCGATGATGAAGACGAGAGCGGCGGTCAGGGGTTCGGCGGCCATGACCGGCGTGCACCGGTTGCTTGGCGCCCTCCACGTGGACCTCGCGAGGGGCGACCACCGGAGCTCTATCTTCCTGGCCGGTAGCGGCAGGAGCGGGACCACGTGGGTCTCGGCGGTCATCAACCACCGTAGCGCCTACCGATTCGTCTTCGAGCCCTTCCATCCCGGAAGGATGCGGATGATGAAAGACTTCCGGCGCAGGCAATACCTGAGGCCCGGCGACCGGCGCGAGGAGTACCTCGGACCGGCGAGAACCGCGCTCACCGGCGGGATCAGGAGCCTCTGGACCGATCGGTTCAACAACAAACTCGTCGCGCGGCGGCGCCTGATCAAGGACATAAGAGCTAACCTGCTCCTCGGCTGGATACATGAGAACTTCCCCGGCATGCCGATAATCCTCCTCCTGCGTCACCCCTGCGCCGTCGTAACATCACAGCTCGCCCTCGGGTGGCAGGAGGTACTGCTGGAGACGATGGAGCAGGAGGAGCTGGTCGAGGACTTCCTGCTTCCCGTAGAGGCCGAGATCCGGGCGGCCCGAGACCCTTTCGAGAGGCATCTCTTCTCGTGGTGCATCGAGAATTACGTGCCCCTGAGGCAGTTCGGACCGGGGGAGATACACCTCGCGTTCTACGAGAGCTTCCTCGTACACCCCGAGCGCGAGCTCCGCCGCCTGTTCTCGTTCCTCGGCGAGGACTTCGACGAGCGCGCCTGCCGGGCCCTTGGGCGCCCTTCGCCCCTGAGCCGCAACTCCCGGGTCCCTTCCGTGGACGGCTGGCGGCGCTTTGTGACCGGTCGCCAGCTGGAGAGAGCCGTAGAGATACTCGGGCTCTTCGACCTCGACCGCATCTACGGCGAGGGGACGATGCCCGATCCGCCGGGCGCGGCTGTGATGCCTTGTGTAAGCCGCCGGTAGTTATCCTCTCTGGCGTCCGCTGGGACTTTCTC
>DASTQK010000272.1:0-3438 GCA_035761765.1 Rubrobacteraceae bacterium | reverse complement strand
GGTGCCCATATTTGCGGGGCGGATTTCTCTGCCTCTACGCGCGTACTATGGTTGGTATCCTCTATGTGTCGCAGGTGCAACTATAGCAGCAAGGCGGACTTGTCGCATCCCCCATACGACTGTCTTCGTACGCCCAGAGGGCTATATTCACCTTACGCTGCTTGGAAGCTAGGTATTCGCTAAGATCCGTATGGAGGAAGCTGCCTAGTCGCGCGGCAACGCTGGGACGAGGTCCTTCGCGACGGGTGGGCCGACCACTAGACATCGCGCTCGTACCCGGTTTCCTATGCCCACATTATGTTTCATGTGCCCGAGCTGGGATTCCCGATCTGCTTAATATCTTTTGCCCCAAACCATACCGATCTTAGCGTCGCACGCTTGGGTCGGACAACTCGTAGCTGGTTGACACACAGGGGCGAACCGGAGCGTCAGCATAAGGAAATGTTTGCGAAGGCTGGGTCCTTGAGTATTTATCGGCCCTCTCGGAGGCATAACTCTAATGTGACGGTGTTAGAAAATGAGGAACCAGTCGCCAGGTATGAGGGTGCAAAGCGGCGGGTCCCTTCGCGGCAGCCGAGCCGTCGAAAGGCGGATAAGTCCAGAGGACCGAGGTAGCGCCTCTCGGAGTCGAAGGGCCAGGCTATTGCGTGCCACGTTTCGCCAGCGGACTATCCCACCGATGGCGACGCTGGCTGTGGGCCTATGTCGAAGCTGCGAAGCAGTAGTAGAGATGACAAGGAGGCGGTCGTACACACGTGATCTGGAGATGCTACAGAAATGAGTTGGCTATTGCTTGTCGAGAAACACGCTTTGTTTCGCGAGGGCCTAGCGCTCTTGCTCAAATGGCGAACGGGCTTGGATAGTGTCCAGTCCGGCTCGATTGCTGAGACACGGCGTATCTTGGGCGACGCGAAGGAAAAGCCAGTCTGTGCCGTCGTCGACCTGGATCTACCGGACGGGGACGGAATCGAACTGCTCGAGCGACTACGTGAGTTGCCAGTGGTGGCGCTCGTAAGCGATCGAAGCCTGGAACGCTGCGCCCGGGCGTTAGAGGCGGGGGCGGACAAGGTGCTGTACAAGAGGGAGTCAAGCGAGAAGATAGGAAACACGGTGGAGCAGCTCGTCGACGTAGTGCGAACGCGCGACTTCTCGTCAGGCTAGCGCTCGCCTCCTCCAGGAGCGTCTACACCAGGCGGTGGCAAAGCGCTTCCACGAGGCGGCTCACTAAGGCATCCTCCAGGGTTAGACGCTCCGGTGGCTCCGCTGTCCCTTGATACCCTGGCCCTGCCGCGCTGCATGAGCCCGGAGGCGCTCCCGATAGTCCTCCTTGGCAGCCTCGAGAATGCCCTCCCTGGTTGCACCGCTCGCGCTGAAGGCTGCCACGCATGAGCCGTCCAGGAGGCGCAGGATCACAACGTCTGGGTCCGACTCGTCGACGTAGTAGTCGAATTTCGGCAACTCGTTATCTTCCATCGTTAGTACTCCGCGCCGTCTGAACCGAGCAGCGAACGCCACCAACGCCGAGGAGGGTCTACCTCATCAAGGTCAGCGGGCCAGAACAATCTAGATCTCCCGTCTGCAAAGCGCACGTCTACGGCAGGATGCTCTTCCCCCCCGTAGCAACCCACAACCTCGCCGACCAGACCTCTTCGCTCCTCTATTCTGTGGTGGTCTTGGACCCTCACTTGCATACCCACGCGTGCATCTTGCGGCTTCATGATTACCAAAGAAATGCGCCCGGGCGAGGAGAAAAATACCGTCTCCCCTTAAATTACCTTGACAAAGAGGCCGTTATATGGCGCCGTCGAGAACACAGAGCCCGGATCGGGTATAGATTGTGTCGAGCGCTCTGTCTTGAGGAGGAGGTTAGGGAGATGTTCGACGGACTGATGCCCGCGATGGTCACGCCCTTCGACGAGGAGGGAGAGCTCGACCTCGCGGCAACCGAGGCGGTGGTCGAGCGTTTCATAGAGGTCGGGGTGAGCGGCATCTCCCCGCTGGGGAGCACCGGCGAGGCCTCACACCTCACCGCCAACGAGCGCAAGCGCTTCGCCGAGGAGGTCGTGCGGATAGTCGGCGGACGGGTGCCGGTCGTGATCGGGGTCGGCGCGACCGGCACCAGGGAGACCGTCGAGCTCGCCCGCCACGCCCAAAAAGCGGGCGCCGACGCCGTGCTCGTCGTCTCGCCGTTCTACTGGAAGGTCGGGGAGAGAGGGCTCTTCAAGCACTTCGCTAGTGTGGCCGAGTCGGTGGACATTCCCCTAGTGATCTACAACCTACCCATGCTCACAGGGATAGACCTCTCGCCGGCCCTGATCGGGAGGCTCGCCGATGAGTACCCGAACGTCGTCGGCCTCAAGGATACCGTCACCGAGTACAACCACGTCGTCGGCGTGCTCCAGAGGATCAAGCCCGCGAGACCCGACTTCTCGGTCCTGTGCGGATGGGAGGACCTGATCCTACCCTCCCTCCTCGCCGGGGCGGACGGCTCGATCTGCGCCTTCGCGAACGTAGCACCCGAACTGTTCGTCAACCTGGTCGATGCAGCCAGGAGCGGCGACCTGACGCGGGCGGAGCAGCTGCACCGGAAAGTCCTCACCCTAGTCACCCTGGGTGCCCACAGCGACCCGGCCATCGGCGCCATAAAGCTGGCGATGCGGAGGCTCGGCGTCCCCATCTCCCCGACCGTCCGCGGACCCGCCCTCCCCGCGACCGACGAGGATGCTATAGAGACCGTCCTCAGGGACGTGGGCCTGTTCGCAGTATCGGGGTAAGACGCGATGCCGGACCCGCGAGCGCTCGTCTTCGACGTGTTCGGCACGGTCGTGGACTGGCGTTCCGCTGTGATCCGGGATGGCGGGGCGTTGGGGCACCCCAACGTGGACTGGGCTGCCTTCGCCGATGCCTGGAGGAGCCGGTACGCACCCTCGATGGACCGGGTGCGCCGCGGCGAGATCCCCTGGACAAAGCTCGACGACCTCCACCGCGCCTCGCTGGACGAGCTACTCGACGAGCTCGGCATCGAAGACCTGACCGATGCCGAGAGGGACCACTTCAACAAGGTCTGGCACCGCCTGGACCCCTGGCCCGACGCTGTAGAAGGGCTCACGCGGCTGAAACAGCGTTACGTTATAGCCCCGCTCTCGAACGGCAACGTCGCCCTCCTGACCAACATGGCAAAGCGAGCCGGGCTCCCGTGGGACCTGATCCTCTCCGCCGAGCTCGCTCATCACTACAAGCCAGACGCCGAGACCTACCTGATGGCGCCCGAACTGCTCGACCTCCGTCCCGAACAGGTCATGATGGTCGCCGCTCACGTGGAGGACCTGCGCGCCGCCAGAGAGAACGGCCTTCGCACAGCCTACGTCGCACGTCCCCTCGAGTTCGGCCCGGACAGGGAAGCCGATCCCCCGGACCCTCGTTTCGACCTCGTGGCCG
>DASTQK010000271.1:0-5147 GCA_035761765.1 Rubrobacteraceae bacterium | reverse complement strand
TGCGGCGCGCGATCAACCACGCCATAGACATGGAGGCGATAGTCGAGGCCTTCTTCGGGGACACGGGAGAGATCGCCACGACCTACATGCCGCCGACCGTGCCATTCTGGAACGGGAACATCGAGCGCTACCCGTACGACCCGGACCGGGCGCGGCAGCTCCTCGAGGAAGCCGGCGCGGAGAACCTCGAGACCGATCTGTGGTACATGCCGATCCCACGTCCGTACATGCCTGACGGCAAGGGCATAGCCCAGGCTATGCAGCAGGACCTCAAGGAGGTCGGCGTAAACGCCAGGCTCGTGACCTACGAGTGGGGCACGTATCTGGAGCGTACAGGTTCGGGCGACCACTCGATGGCGTTGCTCGGCTGGACCGGCGACAACGGCGACCCGGACAATTTCCTCAACGTCCTGCTCGGGAGCGCGAGCGCGACCGAGACCGACGCGCTGAACATCGCCTACTACAAGAACCCCGAGGTTGACGAGCTGCTCCAGCAGGGCCAGTCCACCATAGAGGAGAGCGAGCGCGAGCAGGCCTACATGCAGGCCCAGGAGCTACTGGTCGAGGACGCGCCGTGGGTCCCCATCGCCTACGCCAAGCCTCCTCTGGGCTTCCAGAAGAACGTGCAGGGCTACCAGGCCAGCCCGACCGGCGGCGAGGCGTTCAACTCCGTCACCTTCTCGGGCGGCGGAGAGTAAAGGTCGGGGCGCTCCTTGGCGCAGGAGGTAGCAGGCTCTGGCTGAGTACATCGGGCGCAGGGTCCTGCAGATAATCCCGGTCTTGCTCGGGGTGTCCATCGTGGTGTTCTTCATGGTGCGCGCCATCCCGGGCGACCCGGCGCAGCTGCTCCTCGGGCAGCAGGCCACCCAGGAGCAGGTCCAGCAGGTCAGGCAGAACATGGGGCTCGACAAGCCCATCATCGTGCAGTACGGGATCTTCCTCGCCGACGCGCTGAGGGGAGACCTTGGCGACTCCATAGTCACGGGGCGGCCGGTAACCATGGAGCTCCTCGCGCGCTTCCCGGCCACGCTCGAGCTCACGGCGTTCGCCATGCTCGTCGCGGTCCTAGTCGGGGTGCCGGTGGGAGTGATCTCGGCGGTCAAGCAGTACTCGTGGCTGGACAAGTTCACCTCCGTCCTCGCGCTCACAGGGATAAGCATGCCCATCTTCTGGCTCGCGATGATCCTCATCGTTATCTTCTTCGTGAACCTGGGGTGGCTGCCTTTCCCCGGGCGGCTCGGGACCGGCTACGCCGTCACCTCCATAACGGGGCTCGTGCTGGTGGACTCGCTGCTCACGCTCAACTTCCCCGCCTTCTGGGACGGGCTCAAGCACCTCATCATGCCCGCCATAGCCCTCGGGACGATACCCATGGCTATCATCATGCGGATGACCCGCTCCAGCATGCTCGAGGTCATGGGCGAGGACTACGTGCGCACGGCGCGCGCCAAGGGGGTCGTCCCGTGGCGGGTGATCTTCAAGCACGCCCTCAGGAACGCCATGCTGCCGACGGTGACGGTGATCGGGCTGCAGGCAGGGCTCCTGATGGGCGGGGCGCTGATCACGGAGACCATCTTCTCCTGGCCGGGGGTGGGCCAGATCGCCTACCAGTCCGTCTACCAGCGCGACTATGCGATGGTGCAGGGCGTGGTCCTCTACGGGGCGGCGCTTTTCGTGCTGGTGAACCTCCTCGTGGACGTCCTCTACGCGGTACTCGACCCGAGGGTGAGGTACTAGCTCCAGCTATGGCCGAGGCCCAGATCCAGCACGATGCGCTAGCGGCTCCCGGCGTCGAGACGCGCAGCCGCCGCCAGGACTTTTTGCGTACTTTCTTCTCCAACCGGCTGGCCCTCTTCGGGGCGGCCGTGATGGCCGTCTTCATAGTGATGGCCGTCTTCGCGCCCCTGATAGCACCCTACGACCCGTTGCAGCAGGACCTCGCCGACAAGTTCGCCCCGCCCAGCAGGGCGCACCCTTTCGGGCAGGACGAGCTGGGCCGGGACATCCTCTCGCGCGTGATCTACGGCGCCAGGATCTCGCTGACGGCAGGGCTAGCCGCCGTCGCGATAGCGACTGGCGTGGGGACGATCGTCGGGGTCGTATCCGGATACTTCGGGCGCTGGCCGGACTCCATACTTATGCGCCTGATGGACGTGCTCCTCGCCTTCCCGAGCATCCTGCTCGCAATCGTGATCGTCTCCGTGCTGGGAGCGAGCCTGACGAACGCGATGCTCGCCATCGGTATCGTCTTTATCCCGCAGATGGCGCGGGTGGTGCGCTCGGCGGTGATCTCGGTGCGCGAGCGAGACTACATAGAGGCGGAGCGCGCTCTGGGCGCAGGCAACGCCCAGATCGTCTTCTCCGGCGTGCTCCCGAACAGCATGGCGCCCCTTATCGTTCAGGCCACCCTGACCCTGGCTACGGCGATCCTGGACGTCGCTGCCCTCTCGTTCCTGGGCCTCGGCGCCCGCGCCCCCACCCCCGAGTGGGGCGCGATGCTCACCGACGCCTTCCGCTCCGGCTACGGCGTCTTCGTCACCGGTCAGCACGCCATCATCTTCCCCGGCATAGCCATCGCCCTCTGCGTGCTCGCCGTGAACTTTATCGGGGACGGCCTGCGCGACGCCCTGGACCCGCGCCGCAGGCGGTAGAGGAACGGGTCTCCTTGATGCGGGGCTCCGCGAGGCGCGGTATGATTACGGACCGTGAGCGAGAAACCTTTCGAGTCCTGGACCCGCAGCGATAACGAGGATACGGCCTACCACCGCTCCAGGGCGAGGCGACGGCTCAGCCGGGGCATGCTGGCAGCACTCGGGGTAGCCCTGATCCTGCTCTCCGTCGGCTGGGTGATGGCCGACGTCCAGAAGGTGGGGGACGCAAAGGCGGCGACGTCTCCGAAGAGCGAGAGGCTGAGGCTCTCGATCCCGAAGTTGAAACGGGTGCACAATATCCCGGTCTACACGGGCGAGGCGGGCGATAAGGAAAAGCTCGCCGCCGGCGCGCTACACCTCGACGACACCGGTTTCCCGTGGGAGGCCGGGTCCAACGTGTATATCGCCGGCCACCGTCTCGGCTACCCGAGGACGAAGAGCTGGCTGGTCTTCTGGAATTTGAACAAGCTGAAGCGGGGGGACAAAGTAGTACTCAAGGACGCCAAGGATCGCAGGTACGAATACGAAGTCTTCGACCGCGAGGTCGTCGGACCGCGTGATACTTCGGTCAAGAAGCCTATCGCGGGCAAGAACATCGTGACGCTGCAAACCTGTACCCTCCCGGACTACAAGGAGCGCCTGGTCGTGCGCGCCCAGCGCGTCCCCAATGACTAGAGCGGTCGCCGCGCTAGCAACGAGTGCATGAGCTCGCCTTCCACGCCGTCTCGGGAGATGTGACCTCCGAGAGGTGCGCTTCGAGCGATCCGCTCGCGCGGCAGGCTTTCGACGACGGTGGGAGTATCATGGCACTCCGCGCCCGTTCGTGAGAGTCGGCACACGGAAAGTAGGTGTTCTGCTAACTGCGCCGGTCAGATCTTCTAGGTAGTTCGTACCTGCAAACAACATCCAAGTAACAGATGTTTAAGGCCCCCTTTTTCAGGGTAGTCACAAAAATATACCTTCTGAGAGCTATTAGAAGGGAGAATACCGTGGCCAACGAGCTACAAGGCAAGAAAATCGCTTTCCTCGTCGCCCCCGAGGGCGCCGAACAGGTCGAGTTGACCGAGCCGTGGGAGGCGGTAAGCAACGCCGGCGCGACGCCGGAGCTGCTCTCCACGGACCCGGGCGAGGTCCAGGCGTTCAACCACCTCGACAAGGCTGACAAGTTCCCGGTGGACCGGGTTGTCTCCGATGCCAGTGCCTCAGACTACGACGGGCTGGTCTTGCCGGGTGGCGTCGCCAACCCCGACTTCCTGCGGATGGACGAGGACGCCGTGCGTTTCGTTCGTAGCTTCTTCGAGCAAGGCAAGCCTGTGGGCGTGATCTGCCACGGTCCATGGACGCTCGTGGAGGCGGATGTGCTGCGGGGCAGGACCATAACCTCGTGGCCGAGCCTGCAGACCGATGTCCGCAACGCGGGCGGTACCTGGGTTGACGAGGAGGTCGTCACGGACGAGGGCCTCGTCTCCAGCCGCAACCCCGACGACCTGCCGGCCTTCTGCGCCAAGATCGTCGAGGAGTTCGCCGAGGGCGCCCACGAGGAGCAGAAGCAGAGCGTCCACAGTTTCTAGCGGCACGGCATAGATAGGAGAATCATCGGGCCCCGGTCGACCGGGGCCCTTTCTATTGTTCGACTATCGTCGGGAGCTCTACCCGAAGGATGAAAGCTTCGACGTCTATAACGCCGAACGGCTGCACGCAGCCGATACGCTGCTGCTGGGACGTGTGTCATACGTTGGTTTCGAGGGTTTCTGGCCGTCCGTGGCAGACCGGGCGAGTAGGTCAACTGCGCTGACCACCGCTATTAGTACTCCGTATACTTGACAGCTTTCCCTTTGACCAACTCTGCCGGGTATTTCTGCCCGTTGATTACCACCTTGGCCCTGGCGGCCTCCACCGGGTCTATGCCGAGCATGTCTGCAAGTTCGGTCAGATAGATCATCACGTCGCCGATCTCTTCCCTGACCTCGGCCAGCTTCTCGGGGGACAGGTTCTGGCTCTGCTCTTCGGTGAGCCACTGAAAGTGCTCCACGATCTCCGCCACCTCGACGCTGAGGGCCATCGCGAGGTTCTTCGGAGAGTGGAACTGCTCCCAGTCTCTTTCCTGAACGAAGGCACTAATGGCCCTTCGCAGGTCTTCCAAATGAAAATCCTTCCTACCCGCTGTAGAGTTGTCCATCATAGTCGATAGACTTGTGAGAGGCACAGCTCTGAGTACGCTGCGGACCTTGTCTCTGATGAGGTCGCAACCGCCTACGCCACACCCGGTGAAGGCGATGCTCGACTACGCCCACGGGGTGCTGGAGGGTCAGGTGCGCATCGCTACCATCTCCGGGGGCTTGGCCCCGAGGCAACGTCTCTAGCCCCATGAGCGTACCTGGCTGAGATCCGCTACCTTACGGCTCCTGGTTATGGCTAGAGCCGTCCCGCTTGATAGTATCTTTTCAACTCTGCCGCTATAGTTGCCAGTAATGCCGCCGCTCTGCTTTCGGATTG